>SHLQ01000064.1 GCA_004282895.1 Acidimicrobiales bacterium | reverse complement strand
GATGACGGCGACGGCAGCGATGAGGCCGAGGAGAACGGCGGCAATCCAGGGCGCACCGTTTGGCCACTCGAGGCCGGTTCCCGAGATCGTTTCTTCGCGCTCGATGATCCCCACACCGTTGGGCCACGGCCACAGGACGCGCAGTGAGCCCAACATCAGTCCGATCAATGCCGCCATTACGACGTCGTGGTGACGCTCGAGCAGGTATGTGAGCAGGGAGCTGAACAGGGCGAGGCCAACGATGGCACCAATGCCGATCAGGGCAATGTCGCCAAGAAGGAACTCATCGACCGCGTTGAGCACGGAGGCATACATTCCAATCATCAAGAGGATGAAGGAACCGGAAATACCGGGAAGGATCATGGCGCAGATCGCAAAGGCGCCCGCCACGATCAGTAACGCGGGGGAAGGGTCGGCCACGGGGCCGCTCTGCAGGCCGAGAAGAAGGAAGGTCACTGCGCCCACGCCGAGCGCCACGCCCACATGAAGTTCGGACGGTCTCTTGAGCAACGAGCGAGCGACCACGATCGAACCGATGACCAGCCCAAAGAAGAGGCCAGCCATTGCTTCGGGGTAGTCGTGCAACGCCGTCTCGATCGGCCCGGCCAGCAGCAGGACGGCGGCCGCAATGCCGAAGAGTAGCGGCGCCAGAAAAGCCCAATCGACCGCACGGAGTCGATCAACGAACCCGCTGAGGTCGCCTTTCAGGAGGCGACCAAGCGCCTTGGCCCCCATACCGATGTTCGACAGGAGCCCTTCATAGATGCCGAGAATGAGAGCGATGGTTCCCCCGGAAACACCAGGAACAACATCGGATGCGCCCATCGCAAAACCGCGCGCCATTTGAGCCAGGATCCGTTGCATCATGGGTAAACCTATCGGTCCAGGCAATCGGCCTTTGACCGCCCCAGGAACTATGTCTGCGCCCTTTCACCCCACCTCCGTTGCCGTCCGAGAAGGACTCGCATTGTCAGCGACGACACACGGCCAGTCGGTCGAGCCGGCCGTACTGCTGATCTCCGGAGCCGAGGAGCCGTCCGCTCGATGGCCGAGCGCACTGATCGATCGGCTGTGTCAGCACGTTGGCGCCGTCGTTACCTACGATCAGCGCGACGTTGGCGGCAGCGGTTCCGTTGCCGAGACGTACGCGCTCGACGATCTCGTCGACGACGCGTTGGCGGTTCTCGATCACGTTGATTCGACCGCTGTTCATGTGGTCGGACGGGGCATGGGCGGGATGATCAGCCAACTGCTGGCGCTCCGACACCCGACGAGAGTGCGATCGTTGACTCTCTTGTCCACGACCGCCGGTGTCAACGAAGCGAGCGAACAGCCTGCTCCGTGGCTGGTCGACCGAATGGCGGAGCGGCTCTTCGGTGATCCACCCTCGACGCCGATCGAACGGGTGCAGGCGATCGTTGAGCAGCAGCAGTGGTTCCGAGGCAACCGGTTCGACTTTGACCTCGACCGCGAGCTCGATGCCGCCGCCCGTGAAGTCGCCGCCTCGTCGTGGCCACCGGACCATGTGCCCGGTCATGGTCGAGCCGTCGTGGATGCCGAACCACGCCACGCGCAGTTGTCGGAGCTCACGACACCCACCCTGATCGTGCATGGCACCGACGACCCGGTGTACCCGCCGAGTCATGCCTTCGTCCTGCATGAGCTCATTCCCAACTCGGACGTGGAGTTGGTCGAGGGGCTCGGCCACGAACTGCCGGTGGGATTCGTCGACCAGTTCGTTGGGCTGCTCGAAACCTTCATCAAAAAGACGGAATCCCGCCCATCGGCGTAGGTGGGCGGGACTCCGGTACCGGTGGCGGTCGGTCGACCTTGTCTCACTGTCGTTCCCGTTGGCAGTTCCTCAATGGGCATCATGCCTTAGGTGAGAGAACGTGAGGGGACCTAGTTCAACGTCGCGCTACCGAGTGTTGGTGGTGGCGGTGTCACGGAGGACTACGGCCACCATGTGGAGAGAAGGAAATGGGTGTCACGGGACTCCTTTCTCCGATGGTGTGATGCACTGGCGGTCAGTGCTTGTGACGGTGGTCACGTTTATGTGACTACGGTCACCTTGCCCCAAACCTTTAGCGCCGTCAAGTGAAGTCTGAAATTGTTTGGCGATCTATAGTCGCGGTTGTCCGGCGCGTCCGAGCCGGCGAATTCGCAGGGAGTTAGTCATGAGCATTTACCGGTCGGCATTGCCCGAGGTGGAGATCCCGAAGGGCATCTCGATCACCGATTTCACCTTCCGGATGGCTGATGAGCTGGCGGACAAACCCGCGATCATCGACGGCCCCACCGGCCGAACCCAGACGTACGGTGAACTGCTGCAGGGTGTGCAGCTGGTGGCCGGCGGTTTGGCGGCGCGCGGTTTCGGCCCCGGCAAAACGCTGGGTCTCATGGCGCCGAACATCCCGGAGTACGCCACCTTCTTTCACGCCGCCGCGCTGGCTGGCGGTACGGTGACCACCATCAACCCGACCTACACGGCAGGTGAGGTCAAACACCAACTCCTCGACTCGGGCTCCACGATCCTCGTGACGATCTCCATGTTCCTCGACATCGCCCGCGAGGCGGCGATCGACACGGCGGTGGAAGAGATCTTCTCCATCGATCCCGTCGACGGGGTGCCGTCCCTGTTCGATCTGCTCGGTGACCCACCGCTGACCGAGCAGGTGCCGGTTGATACGGACAACATGCCCGTCGTGCTCCCGTATTCCTCAGGCACCACCGGGCGCAGCAAGGGTGTGATTCTGTCGCACGACAATCTCACGGCGAACATCGAACAGTGCAAACACGTGCTTTCTTACCGATCCGATGATGTGGCGCTGGCGATCCTGCCGTTCTTCCACATCTATGGCATGCAGGTGTTGATGAACGGACTCCTGGCCAATGGCACCACCATCGTCACGATGCCGCGGTTCGATCTTGAGCAAGCGTTGAACATCGTGCAGGAGCACAAGGTCACCTGGTTCTTCGCAGTGCCACCGATAGTGCTCGCGCTGGCCAAGCACCCCTTGGTCGATCAGTACGACCTCAGCACCATCAACGTGGTCTTCTCCGGCGCCGCGCCGCTTTCTGCCGAGCTCGGCGAGGAAGCTGCCAACCGCCTCGGCTGCGCAGTGGTGCAGGGGTACGGGATGACCGAGCTCTCGCCGGTGTCGCATGCGACTGTTGTCGGCGATGAACGACCCGGCTCGTCCGGAGTGACGGTGTCCAACACCGAGTGCCGGATTGTTGACCCGGAGGGCAACGATCTCGGAATCGACGAGGACGGCGAGCTCTGGATCAGAGGCCCCCAGGTCATGAAGGGCTACCTCAACAACCAGGAAGCAACCGACAACACCATCGACAGCGACGGGTGGTTGCACACCGGTGATGTGGCGCACTTCGACAGCGATGGCCACATCTACGTGGTCGATCGCATCAAGGAGCTCATCAAGTACAAGGGATTCCAGGTGCCGCCGGCAGAACTCGAGGGGCTGTTGTTGACCCACCCCGCGATCGCCGACGCCGCCGTGATCGGCATTCCCGATGATGAAGCCGGCGAGATCCCGAAGGCCTTCATCACCGCAGCCCCGGGTGCGGAGCTGACGGCGGAGCAGGTGCAACAGTTCGTTGCCGATCAGGTGTCCACGTACAAGCAGGTGCGCATCGTCGAGTTCATTGACGAGATTCCGAAGTCTGCGTCGGGCAAAATTCTGCGCCGCGAGCTTCGCGACCGGTAGGGCCCCTGCCGCCTAGTCTTGCGCCATGGGCGCGACACAAACGGCGGCACAACCGTCATACAAAACATGAGCACAGACACGTTGCGCGCGCTCGATGAACTTCGGGGCGTTCTCAACGCCACGGAGCTTCCGCTCGATCTTCCCGGCGCGGACGCGGCCAGGCGGGACAAAGCTGAGTTGCTCGACCAGATCGACGACTACCTCATCCCGAGGCTTCGACGGATCGACGCGCCGCTGCTGGCCGTTCTCGGTGGTTCGACTGGTGCTGGCAAGTCGACGATCACGAACAGCCTCGTCGGCGCAGAGGTGACACAAGCGGGTGTTCTGCGTCCAACCACCCGATCACCGGTGCTGGTCAGCCATCCCGATGACGCGCCCTGGTTCGCGGATCCCGACGGTGTTCTGCCCGACCTTCCACGTTCGTTCGACAGCGCCGCTGCCGGCACAACTGGGCTGCGATTGATGATGAATGCCGCGTTGCCGGAGGGGCTGGCGATTCTGGATGCTCCCGACATCGATTCGGTGGAGGTCGCAAACCACGACTTGGCGGCGCAGCTCCTCGGTGCCGCTGATCTCTGGCTCTTCGTCACCACCGCGGCTCGGTATGCCGATGCCGTTCCGTGGGAGTACCTCGCCATGGCTCAGGAACGCTCGACCGCGCTGGCTGTGGTGATCAACCGGATTCCTCAAGGCCACGAGGCCGAAGTTGTTGCCCACTTCCGATCGATGTTGAAGGAACGAGGATTGTCGACCGCCGAAGTCTTCGCTGTGGCCGAAGGCGAGCTGACCGACGGTCGGCTCGGCGACGCAGTCGCTCCAGTTCGAGAATGGCTGCAGTCGCTCGTCGCCGACGCTGCCGGTCGCGAACAGCTCGTCCGATCGACGTTGGACGGTGCCCTCGACTCGATTCCCGAACGAGCGTCTCGGATCGCCACGGCCCTCGACGAACAGCAGGAGCGATTGGATTTCCTGCACTCGATCGCGACCCGCCGGTATGCGCAGGCACTCATCGATATCGATACCGAGCTCGATCGAGGCACCTTGCTGCGCGGCGAGGTGCTCGACCAGTGGCGGGAGTTTGTCGGCACGGGAGCGTTCATGTCGCGGCTCGAAGCCGGCGTGAGCCGGCTTCGAGATGGTTTGCGCAGCGTCTTCTCGTCCGGACCGAATCAGAACGAGCAGGCCGCCGGACAGCTCGAATCCAACCTGCTGATCGTCACCCGCGATTCCGTGGACCGGGCGGCACTGGACGTGGTGGAGCAGTGGGAGGGCAGACCGGGTGGTCCCCAGGTTCTCGCTGATGCGCCGAGAGGTATCGATCGGGCCGGCACCGACCTCAGTGAGAGAATCCAACGCGAGCTCGACGCGTGGGAAGGTTCCGTCCTCGACATGGTTCGAGCACAGGCCGGCGATCGGGTCACGATTGCACGAACGTTGTCCACCGGCATCAACGGAGTTGGTGTGGCCATGATGGTCGCCGTGTTCTCGCAGACCGGTGGTCTCACCGGGGGCGAAGCAGCGGTCGCGGGCGGTACGGCCGCCGTGTCGCAGGCCGTGCTGACGGCGGTGTTCGGCGAACAGGCGGTTCGGGACCTGGCCCGGGAGGCCCGACAGGACCTTCTTGCTCGTCTGGAGAACCTGTTGGCCCATGATCGGCGCCGGTTCGACGCGTTGATCGGTGAAGCGCACGCCGGCAGTGAATCACTGGAGCAGGCCCTGAAAGGGCTGCGGGCCAGTCGCTGATGGCCGACGAATCCGGATCCGAAGACAGCCGACCGGCGTCCGCGCTGACGCTGCAGGTCGAAGCGCTGGCGCGCGCGGCCGAACTCGGCGGTGGCCTGTTGCCGGATGCCGAGATCGCGGCGGCAATCGCCGTGGTCGACAAAGCGGGGGAGCGTCTTCGCCATGGCACCCGTCATACCGTCGTGGCTATTGCGGGCGCGACGGGATCTGGGAAGAGCTCGATCGTCAACCGCCTCGCCGGTGTCGAATTCTCCGACAGCAGCGTTCGTCGGCCCACGACATCGTTGACCCACGCCGTGATCTGGGATGCGGAGGACGCCGCGGGGCTGCTCGACTGGTTGGACATCAAGCGCCGACATCAGGTGAGTGGTGAACGGGCTGATCGGTTCGATGGTCTGATTCTGCTCGACCTCCCCGATCACGATTCGACTGCGGTGGAACACCGACTCGAAGTCGATCGGCTCGTCGAGCTTGTTGATGTGCTGGTCTGGGTCACGGACCCCCAGAAGTACGCGGACGAGGCACTACATGCCGGATACATCTCTCGGTTGTCCCACCACGGGGACATGATGCGCTTCGTCCTGAATCAGGTCGACCGGCTCGATGATGGGGGGATGGAACTTGCTGGCGACTTTGCTCGTCTGGTCGAGGCCGATGGCATCGCTGATCCGCATGTGGTCTCCGTATCTGCCCTCACGGGCGCGGGGTTCACCGAGCTGGAATCCGTCCTCGAAGCGTCGGTGACCTCCCGCGCCGCGTCGATCGAACGTCTGCAGGCGGACGTGTCTGTGGCCGCAACCGAGCTGCACCGCGGGTCGGTCGACGTCGATGTGGCGAAGCGCCAGCGGAAAGCGCTGATCGCCGGACTGGGCGAATCTGCAGGTTCGGCCCGTGCCAGCGAAGTCGCGGCCGCTCACCACCAACGCAAAGGCATCCTGGCGATGGGGTGGCCGTTCACCCGGTTCATCCGTCGCTTGGGTCGAAAGCCGCTGTCCGAGTTGCCTGGACCTGGCCGCAACGCAGCAGCGGAACCACGCACGGATCTTGCCCTGCGTGACTTCGCACAGGACGTGTCCACAACGCTCGAGCCGCCGTGGCCTGGGCAGGTTCGCAACGCCGCGATGTCCCAGCGAGATGAGCTCATCGACGACATCCGCACGTCCATCGGTTCCGCCGCGGTCGCCGCGGGAACCGCTCCTCGATGGTGGGGTTTGATCGTTTGGCTTCAGCGGGTGCTGGCGCTGACCGCGGTGGTTGGGCTCGTATGGCTTCTGGTCGTGGCGATCCTCGGCGGCTTCTTCCACTTCGATACCGATCCACTGTTGCCGCCCACGCCAGAGGCGGACTGGATGCCCCTGCCATCGGCCATGTTGATTGTTGGCGCGCTGGCCGGGCTACTGATTGGTCTACTGGTTCGGATCCCCTTGGGTGTTGGTTCGGCCCGGCGCGGTCGTGCCGCCCGCAAAGCGATCGAGTCATCCGTCAGTCGACTGGCAGACGAGCGAGTGGTGGCTCCGGTCGAGGCGCTTCTCGAGCGTCAGCAGGAGATTGGTCAGCTACTCGACCGAGCGATCGGCTAACGAGAGTCGATTGGCCATGGCCGGCCAGATCAGGTCGACCATGTAGTCGTAGCCCTTTGGTCCGGGGTGCCACTTGTCGATGGCGAGGCCATCGCGCGACGGCCAGGCCCACGGCCAGAACAAGTGAAAGGGCCGGTGCTCGGCTTCGCGCTCAATGGTCTTGTTCATCACCTTTGGCACCGCGCCACCGAGGAGCGTGGGTCGTTCACCAACCCGAGCGACGATCGAGTGGTCAGGTAGAGCGTCGAGCACGTGCTGAATTGTCGTGGGTGCAGTTGCCCAGCTGGGAGGCGCCATGAGGTCGTTGGCCCCGGCGAGGTGGGTCACCAGCTCCGGTTCGTGTCCTGCATCCTTGATTTGGTGCAGTCGGGGGAGCGCGATTCGCAGGATGTGTTCGAGTTTGGCTCCGGTCATGGACAGGTTGAGTACCCGCCAGTTCTGGCCGGTCTCACGTCGCAGTCGCGGGAGCATCTTCGGGATCCAGCTGTCGGTTGGGTCGGCGGCGCCGATGCCCTGGCTGCTGCTGTCACCGAGCGCAATCCAAAGTGGCCCATCCTGCGTGATGGCATCTGCGTTCCAACGGTCCCAGAAGGCGGCGTGGGGCTCGCGTTGTTTCTCGATCGTGTGAATGTTCTTGGAAACTCTCGACAATGTCCGTGCCAACTTTCCCGTTGGCAGCCGAGGCATCGAAGTCAGGCTCATGGAGTGAAGTGTATGGAGTCGCGGACGCGGGTCGGCGACCCAACTACGGTTTGGCCATGCGAGTACGCAGTGTGTTGTTCGGGCCCGCGGAGCGAGTCGATTTCGTAGCGAAGTTTGTCGCCGCCGGCGCGGACATTGGCGTCCTCGATCTGGAGGACGCGACGCCACCCGACGCGAAAGAACGGGCGCGCTCAGCGATTGTGGACGCACGGCCCGGTGAACAGGAGCTCGGCCGCATGGCGCTCTTCGTACGGACGAACGTGTTGGGTTCGCCACACTTCTCCGACGATCTCGAAGCGGCCTTGGCCGCGGGTGCCCACGGCGTTGTAGTCCCAAAGCTGGAAACCGATCGCGAAGTGCAGGACGTCCGAAACGCCATGGACAACCGCGGACTTCGAACACAGCTGTTGTGCGCGGGGATCGAGTCGGTTGCCGGCGTACACCGCGCGGTCGAGGTCTGCGGGGCCGGCGCCGACATGGCCTACTTCGGGGCCGAGGACTTCATCACCGATATCGGAGGCGTGCGCACGGCATCGAACACCGAGGTCCTGTACGCACGGTCACAGGTGGCGATCGCGGCCCGTCTCGCCGGAATTCCTGCACTCGATCAGGTCGTTGTTGATTTCAAGGATGCGGATGCATTCTCGGCCGAGGCCGCGGTGGCTCGAAGCCTTGGTTTCCGAGGCAAGTTGTGTATTCATCCGAGCCAGGTGGAACTGGCCAATCGAGCCTTCTCGCCGTCCTCGGTGGAGCTCGAATGGGCCCGCGGCGTGCTGGCGGCGGCAGAGGCCGCCGAAGCTGAGGGTAAAGGTGTCGTCTCCTATGAAGGGACGATGGTTGACGCCCCGATCATCAACCGGGCGAAAGCACTGCTGGAAGCCGCAACCGACGAGTAGAAACTCTGCGGACCGCGCCATCTGAGGGTTTGGTTTTGGGCTGAATCTGCCGACGGAGCAGATGAATGGCCGCAGCTTCTGAAACCGTCTCGCCGGAGGGCGCCCCCGCCGGGCGCGTCTCCACCGCGTCCGCACCTGCGGAGCATGAGGCCTCATCCAGTCGCACCGCCGAATATTCGGCTCGAATCCAGCGGATCTCGGCCGCTGTTCTGTTTGCGTTCGGACTGTCGCTCGTGCTCTCGATCGCCACCACACCACTTGGCGCGGATGCTGCGATCGATGGGCCTCGGCTCGGCGGCGATTATCCCGCCTTCTACGGCGCCGGATCGATCGTTCTCGACGGCGACATCAACCAGCTCTACGAAGCCGATCGCCAAACCGAGGCCCAGAGTGGCCTTGGTATCGATGGCTACCTTTCGTTCGCCTACCCCCCTCACGTGGCCGTTGCCTACGCGCCGCTGGCCGCTCTCGGCTACCGGCTCGGCTATGCCGTACACACCGTTTTGCTGATTGGTGTCCTGGCCGTTGCCCTTCGGCTTCTTTGGCCGATGAGCGCCGTGCTCAAGGACAACTCGTTGCCGGCTTTCGCAGCCGCGATGGCGTTCTATCCGTTGTTCCGGGCGGTGGGTGGTGGCCAGAACACTGCGTTGACTCTGCTTGCGTTTGCCGTCGTCTGGAGGACGCTCCGAGACGAACGCGAAACACTGGCTGGTGTTGCGATTGGTTTGTTGCTGTTTCGCCCTCAGTACGCGCTGCCGCTGATGGGACTCCTGTGGCTGGCTGGCCATCGACGGGCGTCGGTGACCGCCGTTGCCGTTGGTGTTCTCACGTGGGTCGGCACGGCGATGGTGATGGGCGTCTCGTGGCTGGGTGACTGGTTCGATGCGGTCACGCCCTTCGTGGAACGTGATGCCGAGGTCAACGCCGAGAACTCCATCTCGATCCTTGGATTCAGCCAGGCGCTGTTCGGCTCCCACCCAATTGTTGTTGGCGCCGCCGCCATGGCGGTCATTGTGGTCGTGCTCACCCTGATGCACCTGTGGCGTCACCCGGATCAGTACTCGCTGGCAACCCGCATGGGAGCGGTGGCAGCTGGCTCCCTGTTGCTGAGCCCCCACACGATGTTCTACGACGCGGGTCTGTTGGTCGTCGTGGCTGTCGCGTGGTTGGCAGCCCGAGGGACCTCAGCCCTTGCTTCGGTCGCCGTGCTTTGGGCGGCTGCGCTCATCCACTTCCTGGCGCCTGCCATTGGCGCGACCCCGCTGGCCCTTGTCGTCGCAGCGGCATTTGTTCTGATCGTCCGGACGGCCGTCTCGGTTGGCCCGACTATCGCAGGAGTGAGCTAGATGCGCGACCTGTCCGTCATCATCCCTGCCTACAACGAGGCCGCTCGTATTGGCGAAACGCTGGAATCGATCGCGTCGTTTCTGGACGAACGAGACCTTGATGATGAGGTAATCGTGGTCGACGACGGAAGCACCGACGACACCATCGCGGTCGTCGAGTCCTACCACCCATTGTTCCGGCGCCTCATCGTGTTGCCGGGTGCACGCAACATCGGCAAAGGCTACGCGGTCCGCCGCGGCATGCTTACCGGAACCGGTCGCCACCGCCTCTTTCTCGACGCCGACAACTCGACCAACGTTCGGGAGTTCGATCGTATGCTGGCGGCCGCCGCGCTGGAGCCAATCGAACCAGCCGTAGTCATTGCTTCGGTTGCAGTGGATGGAGCGACGGTCAGTGTTCGCCAACCGGGCCTGCGGTCCACACTCGGCCGACTCGGCAACCGCATCATCCAGGCGCTCGTCCTCCCAGGGATCGAGGACAGCCAACGGGGTTTCAAGCTCTTCACGGGTGAGGCGTCCGACGCCATCTTCGCCCGTTGTGACAGCGATGGCTGGGCGTTTGATGTCGAGGCACTCGCCTACGCCCGCGCACTCGGCTACCACGTACTCGAGGTTCCGGTCACGTGGGAACATCGAGAAGACTCCCGGGTCAAACCGGGCGCCTACCTCTGGACGCTTCTCGACGTGGGACGGATCAGCCTGCGACTCCGTCGGCAGCGAGCCGAGCTGGAAGAGCTAGCCTCGGCGCGGTGAACCACGACGTCTCCTCGGTGCGAATCGAGGACATAACACAAGCCGCGGAACGTATCCGCGGTGCGGTCACGTACACACCGCTAAACCTGAGCCTGACGCTCTCGGAGATCACGGGCGCACGCGTCTACCTCAAGTTTGAGAACCTCCAATACACCGGCTCGTTCAAGGGTCGCGGCGCTCGTAACCGCCTGCTCAATGTCGAACACGGCCATGGGGTAATCGCGATGTCGGCCGGTAATCACGCCCAGGGTGTTGCCCACCACGGGTCAATGCTCGGCATCGAGACGACGATCGTCATGCCCGAGAACACACCCTTCGTGAAGGTTGCCCGGACCCACGACCTCGGAGCGACGGTGGAACTTGCGGGCGCCGACGTGATGGAATCCGCTGGTCGCGCACTCGAGTTGGCCGAGGCACCTCTCCTCGAGTTCATCCATCCCTTCGATGACCCCGCGGTGATCGCGGGTCAGGGGACGATCGCACTCGAGATGCTGGAACAGGAACCTGAGCTCGACATCATCGTCGCCGCAGTCGGTGGCGGGGGATTGGCCTCGGGGCTCGCGGTCGCCTGCGCGGCTCATGACAAACCAACGAAGGTCATCGGTGTGCAGACCGAGCGTTACCCGTCAATGGCGGATCGACTCGAGGCTCGGCCGAGCTCCGCCCTGGCCGGAAGCACGGTCGCTGATGGCATCGCTGTCACTGAACCGGGCGAGCTGACCAGCGCGATCCTTGCGGAACACGACGTGGAGATTTTGGTGGTGTCGGAGACCGCGATCGAAGAATCGATAGCGCTCTTGCTGGAGATTGAGAAGACGGTGGTCGAAGGTGCGGGCGCGGCCGCGTTGGCGGCGATGATCGACTATCCCGATGTGTTCGCCGACAAACGCGTCGGACTCGTGTTGTGCGGAGGCAACATCGACCCGCGGACGCTGGCCGTCGTCACTCTTCGCGGTCTCGCCAATCAGGGTCGCCTGAACCGGATTCGAGTGGAGCTCGACGACACCCCCGGGCGCCTTGCGCTGGTCTCCACACTCATCGCGGATGCAGCAGCCAACGTGGTCCAGGTCGACCATGACGGTCTCGGCTCAACGGGGGCGCGCAGCACCATCCTCGACCTGCGCATCGACACGCTCGATCACGAGCACGCCCATCGGGTTCTCGGCGTGTTGCGAGAAGCGGGTCTTCGCGCCGACTTGTTGCCCTGGTAACAGTTAGAAGGGCCGGCCGGCGTGGGCGAGCGCGTGGCGAACGACCTTCCCATGACCAGGTGACATCTCCGCTGCGACGGTCGGAGTGACAACCTCATCGGGTCGAAGCCAGACGAGATCCAACGCCTCATGGCTGGGGATGCAATCTCCCTCGACCGGCACGATGTAGGCGAGACTCACCGCGTGTTGGCGAGGGTCGTGAAAGCCGCTGATGTCGGCGTTGGGGAAGTACTCGACGACGGTGAACGGTTGTGGTGACGGTGGGACCCGGGGAAGGGCGATTGGTCCGAGATCCTTCTCCAGGTGGCGGACGAGGGCATCGCGAACCCGCTCGCCGTAAAGCACACGGCCGGAGACAATCTCGCGATTGATTGACCCATCCGCTGTGGCTCGTAAAAGCAGCCCCACATGGCTGATCGTGCCCAAGTCGTCCACTCGGACCGGCACGGCGTCCACATAAACGATGGGAAGACGGCTCCGCGCGGTGGCCAGGTCGTCTTCTGACAGCCAATTGTTCTGCGTTTCGGTGATGTCGCTCATCGGTGCTCCCGTCGGACGTCCCCGACGTTAGACGACCGGGGTTGCGGGAAGGCGCAACCCGCGCCGGTATCCGCTTGCACGTCGAATGTGCCGACAACAATGGATTTGATGGACGAACTAACCGAAGCCTGCGGGTCTTCCCCCCGACTCCTGTGCGAGACCGTCTTCGACTGGACCGGAAGCGGCACCGCAGCCAAATGGGCGGGTTGGCTCGTCGAGGGGCCGCTTCGCATTCTGCTGATTCTTGTGGCCGCGTGGCTTATCAATCGATACGGCCGGAAAGCGGTGTCGAAGTTCTCCGACCGCCTGGCGGAGGTCGAGAACACCGAGGACATTGAAGAGGGAGATCCGAACGACGAAGGCCCCTTTCGTCGGAGCTTTCAGCGGCTCAACCGTCTGCGCGAACGCAAGGCCCGCGCCGCACAACGGGCCGAGACGTTGGGAGCGGTATTGCGAAGCTTGTTGTCCGGCGTCGTCTGGACGATCGCAGGCACGCTCATCCTCAGCGAACTTGGCATCAACCTTGCGCCGCTCATCGCCAGCGCCGGCGTTGTTGGTTTGGCGATCGGCTTTGGCGCACAGTCGGTCGTCCGAGACTTTCTCGCCGGCATGTTCGTGTTGATCGAGGATCACTATGGCGTCGGCGACTACATCGATGCGGGCGAGGCTTCTGGCACGGTTGAATTGGTCAGCCTGCGCGCCACCCGCATGCGTGATGCATCCGGCGTTCTGTGGATTGTGCCGAACGGTGAGATCAAGCGGGTAGGGAACTACAGCCAGCTGTATTCGCAGACACGTATGCAGTTCGAGGTCGCGTACGACACGGACATCGACATGGCGAGCGACGTCATCAAAGGGGTGCTCGACGAGGTGTGGCGCGAAAACCGGCAGGATGCAACGGTGATCGAGGAGCCGGTTGTTCTTGGTATCGATGCGTTCGGCGACAACGCGGTGGTGATCGCTGCGGTCGTGAAGACCGACCCATCCGAACAGTGGGCGGTTGCCCGCGAGATCCGTTCCCGGATCAAGAAGGAGTTCGACAAGCACGGCATCGAAATTCCCTTCCCCCAACGAACTGTCTGGGTTCGATCAGAGGATGGGTCCACGGCCGCAGCCTTCGAGGCCTGACCCGCAGTGGTATTCAGCCAGCGGTTGCGGGCCGTGGACGTACACGCGGAAGGTGAGCCGGGACGGGTCATCACCGAGGGTATGCCCGAGCTGCCCAACGGAACGATGCTCGAGAAGATGTTGTGGCTGGAGGCAAACGCCGATCACATTCGACTGCAAATGTTGCGAGAGCCGCGCGGTTATCCCGGCTTGTGCTGCAACGCGATCGTTCCATCATCGAACCCGGCTGCAGATGCCGGGTTCATCATCATGGAGCAGACCGAGTATCCGGCCATGTCGGGCAGCAACACGATCTGTGTCGTGACGGCATTACTTGAGACGGGCATCCTGGCGATGGTCGAGCCGGTGACCGAGCTGACGCTGGAAGCACCCGCAGGACTGATTCAGGTGCGGGCCGACTGCGCGGATGGCAAGGTCACGAGGGTCACGTTCCGCAATGTGCCTGCCTTTGTCATCGATCTGGAAGTCCCGATCGATGTGCCGGGTCTTGGGTTGGTGTCCGTTGATATTGCGTGGGGCGGCATGTTCTACGCCATTGCGGACGGCGACGCACTCGGTGTGGACCTGTCTGCCGACAACGGGGCCGAGATCGCTCGGATCAGCGAGATGATTCGGCTTGCTACATGGGAACAGTCACCGGTCGTACATCCGCTTCATCCTGAGCTCACCGGTCCGACAATCTCTCAGCTCACTGGCGCTGCGACCGTTGCAGGAGCGACGCGCCGAAACGCCGTGACGGTGGCAACCGGTCAGCCGGCGTGGGATCGTCCGTCGAGTTTCACCGGCGCGCTCGATCGGTGCCCCTGTGGCACCGGCACCAGTGCCCAGATGGCGGTGCTGCATGCCAAGGGCCAACTCGCCCTGAACGAACCGTTCGTTCATGAAGGACCACTCGGCACGACCTTTGATGGACGACTCATCGAGGAGACGACCGTGGGGACGTACACCGCGGTCGTACCCGAGATCGGCGGCCAAGGCTGGATCACCGGGTTCGCCGAGTATGTGCTGGATGACACCGACCCGTTCCCTGAAGGGTTTCGGGTCGGCGATATCTGGAACTGAGCTACGACAGCGAAGCCAACGCCGCGTCGTAGTCGGGCTCGTCGGCAATGTCGCCCACGAGTTGGGTGTGGGCAACGTTGCCATCCGGGCCGATTACCACGACGGCTCGAGCCTGAAGACCATGCAGCGGCCCATCGACCTGAAGCGTGCCGAAGTCCTGACCGAATGCTTCCGAACGGAACGTCGAGGCAGACAATGCGTCCTCGATACCCTCGGCGCCGCAGAAGCGGCCCAGAGCGAACGGCAGGTCGGCGGACACGTTGAGCACGGTGGTGTTGTCACGAGACGCGGCCCGTTCGTTGAACGCGCGGACGCTCGCGGCGCAGGTTGGTGTGTCGACGCTGGGGAAGATGTTCAGGACAACGTTTTGCCCGGCCAGGTCAGCCGACGAGATGGGACTCAGATCGGTCTTGGTCAGATCGAAGCTCGGTGCCGGAGCACCAACTTCGGGCAGGTTGCCTGCGGTATGTACGGGATTTCCACGGAGTGATGTTTCAGCCATGCCCATTGTTCTATCGCCCCCACAACCAAAAAGGGGTCTGACCCCTTTTTGTGGGTTAGTCGTCGTAACGGGGTTTCGAGCGGAGGCGTTTCTTGTCGGAGACGCGTCGCTTGGCTTCGACGCGTCGGCGTTTCGAACCGGGGCTTGGTCGGGTCGAGCGTCGTCGCTGCTTCACGACGAGTGCATCTGCGACTCGCTCACCGATGCGACGTTGTGCCGCTTCCCGGTTGCGGGTTTGGGATCGGTGTTCGTCGGCGACGACGCGGATCTCCATGCCGAACGTGTCGATCAGCCGACGTCGCTGCGTGTCGGATACGACGGTGGATTCGACGACGTTCCAGGTGAGTTCCGCCCGGGTGTTCGAGCGGTTCGCATGTTGTCCACCCGGGCCGCCGGACGCGCTGAACTTCCACTCGAGTTCGGCATCGGGGATGACGAAGTGTGACCCGACGGGAATTGGCATGGCTCCAGCCTGCCCCAGAATGGGGTGCGGTACAGTGCGCGAATGACCACACCGCCCCGGGGATTCGAGCAATCGGAGTACGAACGCCGTTGTTCGGGCGCCCAATCCGCCATGGAGAAGTCCGGGATTGCGGCACTGCTCGTGTCCACCGAACCGGAGGTTCGGTACTTCACCGGGTTTCACACGCCGTTCTGGCAGAGCCCGACTCGCCCCTGGTACGTGATCATCCCGTCGACGGGTCGTCCTGTCGCTGTGATTCCTGGCATCGGTCGGGCGATGATGGCCGACACCTGGGTCGAGGACATCCGCACCTGGTCGGCGCCGAATCCCGATGATGACGGCGTGAGCCTGCTCGCCGCCACCCTGCAGGAGTTCGTCCCCCCGGGTGAAGCCGTTGGGGTACCGATGGGCCACGAGACACACATGCGTATGCCGCTCAATGATTGGAACGCGCTCGTCGCCGAGTGTGATGGACAGCGATTCGTCGATACCACCGACATCATCCGCGGGCTCCGCATGGTGAAGAGCGACGTCGAGATCGCCAAGACGGCACACATCTGCGGGATTGTTTCCGATGCGTTCGAGGCCCTGCCCAACCTTCTCTCCGTCGGCATGACCGAACGCGAGGCGTTCCAGCGTTTCCGCATCGACATCCTCGAACGAGGCGCCGACGACGTTCCGTATCTTGTGGGAGCCACGGGGCGGGACTTCGTCGATGTGATCAAACAACCGAGCGATCGGGTCATCGAAGGAGGCGATCTGATCATGTTCGACACCGGTTCGATGTGGGATGGCTACTCGAGCGACTTCGATCGGTACTTCGCGTTTGGCCATGCCGACGAGGACGCGCAGCGGGCGTATCGCACCGTCTGGGAGTCGACCGAAGCGGGACTCGAAATGCTTCGTCCGGGCGTCACCACGACGGACCTGTGGCAAGCGATGGCCGACGTGCTCACCGCCGGTGGCTCACTCGGCAATGACGTGGGGCGGCTCGGCCATGGTCTTGGCATCCAACTCACGGAGTGGCCGTCCAATACGGCGACCGACAACACGGTCGTCGAAGAGGGTATGGTGCTGACCCTCGAACCGGGGATGACCTTCGCTCCGGGGCGGATGATGCTGCATGAGGAGAACGTGGTCGTGCGAGCCGATGGGGTGGAGATGCTCTCGCGCCGGGCTGCTCCTGCCCTACCGATCATTGACTGAGCGTCGAATCCGGGGAGTACGACGCGTTGGTGGACGTTGGACGAACCGATACCATCCATAGTCCCAACGCGGGGTGGAGCAGTCTGGTAGCTCGTCGGGCTCATAACCCGAAGGTCGCAGGTTCAAATCCTGCCCCCGCC
>SHLQ01000223.1 GCA_004282895.1 Acidimicrobiales bacterium | reverse complement strand
GTCGAGATCGTGTTGATGTGGTCGATGGCCTGCGCCACGTCGATTTCCTCGGCGCGGGCATCACAGGGATCGGATGGGGTCTCGTCCGACAGCGAACACAGCAGCTGCTGGCCGGCTTCGGGTTTGAAGTAACAGTGCGTGCCCTCGATCGCAGAGTAGATGAATGGCCACGCCTCCGGATCCTGGGTGATTGGCGCAGTGAAGGCTGTGCGGCGCATCGGAGTAAGTCCGATTGGCTGGGCTCCGGCCATGGTCGCCACGACATCACCCCAGGCTCCCGCCGCATTCACGACGGTGGTCGCCGTGACTTCACCGGCCTCAGTGGTGACTGACCAGTGTGATCCGCGGCGATGCATTGCGACGACGCGAGCGGCTCGACGATTGTCCGCGCCGTTGGCCGTTGCTCGCCGGATGAACAGCTGATGGAGCGCCATGACATCGATCGACGCGGCTGTTGGTTCCAACATGCCGATCGTGACGACGTCGGGTCGCAGTACGGGGCAGAGCTCGAGGAGCTCCGGTCCCTCGATGACGCGAATCGAGCTGGTGACTTCTCCGGCATCCGCAGCCTCGTGCCGGAACTCCGCGGCGAGCGAGTCGTCGCCCACCTTGAGTACGGGCAACGGATCGAGCAGCGGGGCGTCCAATTCGAGGTGGTCCGCTTCGAAGAACGGTCGGGACGCGGTGCTCACACGATGGAAGACGGGACCGCCTTCGTTTTCGATGTAGATCGCGGCCGAGCGGGAGGTTGTGTGGAAGGCGAGCTCGTTTTCCTGCTCCAGCAGGACCACCGAATGGGTGCGCGACAACTCGGCCGCCACGGTTGCACCTGCAATCCCTCCACCGATGATCGCTACGTCGAACTGTGTGCTCATGGCCGCCGAACCTACCAAAGCCTGACCTGACGGTGGCGTTCGGACTTGCGCTGCTATCGTTATCCGGTTGAAGCCGGTAGGCATAAGTTTTCTACCGCAAACCCTGGGAGGGGAATACACATGAAGAAACTCTTCATGATCCTCGCAATGCTCCTGTCGCTCAGTCTTGTGGCAGCAGCTTGTGGATCAGATTCAGATAGCGCGGGCGACGGTTCGCTCGGCACCGTCACCGTCGAATCCGGCGCTGAGGTGCAGATCCGGTCGCTCAACGCCATTACCGGTGAGGTCGCCTTCCTTGGCGTTCCCAACCAGCGAGGCATCGAGCAAGCCGTTGCCGATTACGGCGACATCAAGGGCTTCTCCGTCACCAGTGGTGCGGGTCTTGACGACCTTTGCTCCGCCGATGGTGGTCAGGCTGCTGCTCAGCAGATCGTTGCGGACGAACAAATCGTCGGTGTCATCGGAACATCCTGTTCCGGCGCAGCAGCTGCTGCTTCGCCGCTGATCAGCGACAACGGCCTCGTGATGATCTCGGGCTCGAACACCTCGCCGACGCTCACGTCGGATACCGCAGGTACCCAGGCCGAGAACTTCCAGCCGGGTTACTACCGCACCGCGCACAACGACATCTTCCAGGGACAGGCAATGGCGGACTACGCCTACAACGTCCTCGGTCTTCGTAGCGCAGCCGCCATCCACGACGGCGACCCCTACACGTTCGGCCTCTCGCAGGCGTTCGGCGACTCCTTCGAGGAGCTCGGCGGCACGTTCACCGCAATCACGGCCATCGCCAAGGGTGACACCGACATGGTTCCCGTCCTGACGGAAATCGCCGCCGGTTCCCCTGAGGGTCTGTTTGCACCGCTGTTCCAGCCGGAGAGCGACTTCCTCTTCGAGCAGGTTCGTACGGTTTCGGGCATGGAGGGCGCAACACTGCTTTCCGCCGACGCCAGCCTCAACTCGGACTTCCTTGCGCTCGAGCAGAGCAAGGACATCCACTTCTCTGGTCCGGACACCCGCTTCGGCGAAAACAAGAACGAGAGCACGGGCAAGACCGCGGCCGAGGTTCTCGCCGAGTACGAGTCGGCCAACGGTGAAGCACCAAGCGCGCCGTTCTGGGGTCATAGCTATGACGCCACCACGTTGTTGCTTGATGCCATCGACGCTGCGTCGACGGTGGACGGCGACGACCTGGTCATCGACCGTGCCGGTATTCGTGAATACCTGTACAGCGTCGAGGGCTACTCGGGTCTGATCGGCACAATCAACTGCGACCAGTACGGTGACTGTGGCTCGCAGAAGATCACGATCGCACAGAACCCCGATCCGTCTCTCAGCCCGGGTCCAGGTGATCTCGAAGTCCTCTTCGAGTACGTAGGCGGCTAATGCCAGGGCGGATGAATTCCGTCTCAATTTGATTTGCGTAGGTGACCCCGCCCATTCTTGGGCGGGGTCACTTCGTTTTGTTCCCGGTTGGAGGGTGTTCGTGAAGGTGAAGAAGCGTTGACGTCTGCCGTTCGCGCCAAAGCAGCACCTCGCACAGGAGTCGACTGGTTTCTGTTGTTGATGCGCGTGGTCCTCTTCAGCGTCATCATCTTTGGGTTCTTCGCGTTTGTTTGGCAGCAATTCGACTCGAACAACCCTCTGGCCCGTCAGATCAACCCGGACGCGACGGGCCTGAAGTCCGATCAGGTGAAGGGTTTGTTCGTCACCGGCCTCAGTCAGGGCGCGATGTACGGCCTGATCGCCCTTGGTTATTCGATGGTCTACGGCGTTCTCGGGTTCATCAACTTCGCGCACGGCGAGGTCTTCATGCTCGGTGCGTTCTCGGGGTTCATCACGAGCACCAAGCTGGACCAGGCCGGCTATTGGGAGGGCAACGCCTTCATCCCATCCGTGTTGATCGCTGTTCTCGTTGCACTCGTCGTGTCGACCTCAGCTGCCGTGATCATGGAGCGGGTCGCGTACCGGCCCTTGCGGGGATCGCCGCGCCTCATCCCGCTCATTACCTCGATCGGTGTTTCCTTCTTCATCCAGAACACGGTGATCGTGCTCTTCGATCCGGGCTCCAAGAGTTACCCCCGGCCACCCGATTGGATGACGGATCAGTATTCGATTCTGTCGTTCGATATCGAAGGTACGAAGATCGCCGTTCTCATCGTGGCCGCGCTGTCGATGGCAGGTCTGTGGTGGTTCGTCGAGCGAACCAAGACCGGCAAGGCCATGCGCGCCGTAGCCGAGGACCGCGAGATTGCGTCGCTCATGGGGATCGACGTCAACAAGACGATCGTGACCACCTTCGCCGTTGGTGGCGCCATGGCCGGCATCGCGGGAATCCTTTGGGGCCTGTTGTTCCGTTCGGTGACGGCGACCACCGGCTTCCTTCCCGGCATCAAAGCCTTCACCGCAGCAGTTGTGGGTGGCGTGGGCAACCTTGGTGGCGCCATGGCCGGTGGCGTTTCGCTCGGCAGCGCCGAGGCGCTGGCGCCACTCGTCCTGCTCGAACCTCTGGGGATCAACGGAGCCTCGCAGTTGCGTGACGCAGTTGCGTTCACGCTCCTGATTCTCGTGTTGCTGGTGAAACCGACCGGACTCTTCGGTGAAAAGCTCTCGGCGGACGATCGAGCATGAGCGATCTGATCAGCAACGACATGACCGAGGACGGATCGAACGAGTTGGTCGATCGCGGCGCCTTCGATCTCGATTGGAACCGCGTCGGCCGTATGGGGGCGCTGGCAGCGCTCGCGATGTGGTTTGTGTCGCTCTCTGGAATGCCGGTCGACCTCGACTCCCGTGCGATCATCGATCCGGATCTCTCGCTCGGATACCTGGCACTCGTGGTGATTCCGGTCATCTTCGGTTGGCTCGTCGGAAACGAAGTTGTGCTCGAGGGTATGGCCGCAACCAAACGAGGTCCCCGCGACGTGGTTGCAGGCGCGGCCGTCGGGCTCCTCAGTGGCCTGGCGACGGCCATCCTCCTCGTTCTCATCAACAACTTCGACATCCGCGACCCACTGGTCAATTGGAGCCCGGACCTTCTGAGTCTCCTCACGTTTGGCCGCAGCAATGCGTTCGGAATATTCGTTTGGCTGTTGCTCAGCGCAGTCCTGGGGGTGGCTGGCGCATCGCTCCGACTGCTCGCACCGAGAATTCGGCGCGCCATCATCGTCGTGCTCGTGAGTGTGCTGAGTATGTCGATCTTCCAAGCCGTCATCGACGACCTGTTCGGAGCCATCGATCCGCTCATCGACCTGCTCTATGCCAAGACCGGCGGGCTGACCCGCCAGGGTGCGATTGTGATTGCGGTGGTGTCCGGCGGACTCTCGCTTACCGGCCGTGGTCGCATTAAGGCCGCTCGGGACGATTACGCCGCCAAAACCGGCCCCGAGCGCACGCGTCAGACGGCGATCATGCTCGCCATCACCACGGTTCTGCTCATCGTCTTGCCGTTCTTCACCGGCAAGATCATCAACGAGCTTCTCGCCAACGTCGGGATCTTCCTGCTGCTGGCCCTGGGTCTCAACATCGTCGTTGGTCTGGCCGGCATCCTCGATCTTGGCTACGTCGCGTTCTTCGCGGTCGGCGGATACACGACCGCCGTGCTCACGGCAGCCCGACCAGGGGAGAGCTGGCCCGACTGGCTGCCACACACTCCGTGGATCGTGGCACTCCTCATCACCATCGTCATCGCGGCGATGGTCGGTCTGTTCATCGGCGCGCCAGTCATCAGAATGCGCGGCGACTATCTGGCGATCGTCACGCTGGGCTTTGGTGAGATCATTCGCATCCTGTTCCTCTCCGACTGGCTGAACGGGTTCTTCGGTGGTGCGCAGGGAATTATCAACATCCCGGCGGCCGAGTTCGGTTTCATCGGTGAGGTCAGTGGTGTCAG
>SHLQ01000063.1 GCA_004282895.1 Acidimicrobiales bacterium | reverse complement strand
CGACGCCAACATCGCCAAGTGGATCACGCCTCGTTGATCCGATCTTCGAGCCGATCATGTCCGACCTCGTCGAGTTCACCGAGTTGCCGATCGCCCTCCCTCTGGAGATCGGCGAAGAGTTCGACGGCTTGGCAGCCACGTTGCTCGACGTCGACAAGGACAGCTACGGCATCATCCTGGGATTCGGCGAATGCACCGGTGGCACCGCCTGTCGGGTCGGCAGCATCGACGCGATCGCTCTCGACAACATCGACTATGACATCGAAGCAGACGGCGTCCCACTCCCTCTGCCAGGACGACGCACCGGATACTTCTTCGATGCCGCATGTGGTGCCAACTGCAGCGACGGCTTCATCCGTTGGATCGACAGCGACGTCGTCTACTCAGTTGGCCTGAAAGCGGCGCGGGTCGATGATGTTCTGCCCTTTGCCTGGGCCACCATCCGCGGCGACCTCACCAACACTCCGACCGCACCCGACCGGTGTATTGGCGCGACCACCCCCGACGAAGGCCGCGCAGCCCAGGTAGCGCCGCGCCGAAACATCACGTGGCTCCTAATCTGCAGCGAAGACGGTGTTGTGGCGGAGGTCATCGCTGGCCGGTCCGAGCTCGAGTGGCTGGACATCGACGGTGATTCCTCCCGCGATATTGTGCTCACGAACGAGGGTGGGCAGAGCCGGCTCTTCCTCGTGAGCCCGATGTCTGTGCAACCCGTTCTCGACAATGAAACGTTCACGCGGCTCACGGTTGGCGATATGCGTTGCGGAGACACCGACGACGACGGCTTCACTGAAATTCTCGACGCGGTTGACGGCGCTCGCATGGAGTTCATCAATCAGCTTCTGGTCGATCGATCAACGCTCGTCGATGACGTGCGCTCCCTCCCGACCTGTCTGAACTAGCGGCTCTCGTTGCGGCGAGTCCGTACGATCGGGACGAGCGCGTTGGTGCGTACGGTGCCCACGGGTGCCCGCGGATGATTGACCACCACCCGCTGCTCCACCGTGAATCCTTCCAAATCCAGATAGTCCACCATCGACTTTGCGCCGACAGTCAACGCGTCCATCAACACGCTGGTGTCCACCTCGAGCCGATCCGGAAGGCTGGCCTCGATCGGTGGGAGCACGGCCTCGATCACCGGCTCATGGCCTTCCGTGCCGATTGGCGAGGCGCGGCCTTCAACGATCGCCCGCAGGGACTCGGTCACGATCCAAAACCGTTCGGAGCCTTGGTTGACCAGGTCGGCGACGTGGTCACCGTGCATTCGCCGCACGACGCGGGGTACGGCGGCCCGTTCGAAGAGATTCGGGTCCTCGGGATCGCCGTTGTCGTTGAAGTGGCGGCTACGAACGACGAGGATATGGGTCGCACCGCGTTTGATTGCGGAGTTCCACGGCACGGCTTCGAGTAGACCACCGTCCACGTAGTGGTGTTCACCGATTGCACGGGATCCACCGGCCAGCACGGGCAGGTTCGCAGTCGCGGCGAGCACGTGCCGGGCGTGATCCTCGTCTTCGTCGACTCGCACGAGACGGATCGTGTTGTTGGCGCTGGCCGGGGTCACGGTCGCCCACAGAGGAATGTCGGAGTTGACGAGTTCGGTCCACGTGAAACCCGTGTGTTCGAATGCCTCGTCGATGAGGTAGTCGAGATCCATCACCGACCCGCTGCGGATCAAACGTCGGCGGTCAACAAATCGTGGGGAATTCAACACGGTGTAGTAGAGCGCCGATCCGCTGGTCCCACGACCTGCAACGAAGAAGGCTCCGGAGATCGCGCCTGCGGACGTACCAACCACCTCGTCGAACGAGTTCCGCAGACCCAACTGCTCGAGTGCCAGAAGCATGCCGGACGAGATCGCGCCGCGCATTCCCCCACCTTCGACCGCAAGCACCACATGGTTGTTGTCGGTCCGATCTCCTGGTGTCGAGCCCGTTTGGAGCCGATCAAGCAGGAGGTCCCGAACCGTGGATGTCATGCGATCCGACGGTCCCGACGCCGTTCAAGCCACCACCGCACACCCTCGACGGCAAAGGTGATGGTCAGCGCAAGGCCGAACGCGATCCACAGCGCCTGACTCGTGTCGGACACGGCGTCGGCGATGAGAAAGCCGAGGATCCCGGCGTAACTTGCCCACAGGGTTGTGGCGAGAATGTCCCAGCGGGTGAACCACGACAGGAACGGTTGGCCGGTCAGTCCGCACGAGAACGTCATGGCGGTACGACCACCCGGGATGAACCGCGCCGTGATCAGGAGGAGACCGCCCCGTTTGCGAATCTGCTCGCCGGTGCTGATGAGACGCTGGTCGCCTCTCTCGCCGCGAAAGAACCAGCGGCGAACGAGCTGGTCTGAGCGGTTGCCCAACCAGTACGCCATCGAGTCACCGGCGTACGCACCCAGCGCGCCGAAGACGATGACCAACGACAACGCGAGGATTCGGTTGTCCAGCAGCTCGCCTGCTCCGGCCGCAACACCACCAGCAATCACGGTGAATTCGGACGGGACGATCGGCACGACGGAGTCAAGAAACGCAATGATGAACAACACGCCGTAGAACCATGGGTTGGTGGCGAGATCGAGGATGAGCTCCTCCATCTCACGAAACGTGTCCACAGCCCAATCGATCACTCGTCAGAGAGTACCGAGCGAGACGGCACCAGATGCGTCTCAACAGATTCGAAGGTACCGTCGGACCCCGCGGATCACCCTTCGTCCAGCCCCGAGACGACCCTGAGACACGTGGTGAAGTCTCGGGTGTGATCAGGGCAACACCGGATAGGTTCGCGTATCGGGCTCCACAATGATGGAATGGTTCGTACACGACGGGAGAAGGCTATGAGCGATATCAAGCTGGCAGCGGCAGGGACCGTAAACGCATCGAAGATCTACGGATCGGGTGACACCCAGGTTGTGGCACTCGATGATGTGACCGTGTCCTTCGACGAAGGACAGTTGACCGCGATCATGGGGCCATCCGGCTCGGGTAAGTCGACGCTGATGCATTGCCTCGCAGGCCTTGACCGGCTCACGATGGGTCAGGTCTTCGTTGGCGAAACCAACATCTCGAGCCTCTCCGAGAAGGACCTGACGCTTCTTCGCAGAAACAAGATCGGATTCGTCTTTCAGGCGTTCAACCTTGTACCGACCCTCACCGCTATCGAGAACATCACGCTGCCGCTCGACCTCGGCCGTCGCAAACCCGATCAGGCATTGCTCGACGAAGTCGTCGGCGCCGTCGGACTCGCAGACCGACTGAACCACAAACCAAACGAGCTCTCTGGCGGACAGCAGCAGCGGGTGGCCGTCGCCCGTGCACTGGCATCTGGCCCGGATGTCATCTTCGCCGATGAGCCGACCGGCAACCTCGACAGCCAGACCGGCGCCGAGATTTTGGACTTCATGCGTCGGGCGGTCGATGAGTTCGGGCAGACGATCGTGATGGTCACACACGACCCGAGCGCGGCCAGCTACGCCGACCGCGTGCTCTTCCTCGAGGACGGCAAGATCGTCAACGAACTGATCGACCCGGATCGGGAAGACATCCTGCACATGCTCGCCGGCGACGAAGCATAAGACGATGTTTCGACTAGCTCTGAAGAATCTGGCGGCCAACAAGATCCGCCTGGGCCTGACCGGTTTCGCCATCGTGATCGGTGTCGGCTTCGTCGTCTCCTCGTTCGTGCTCCGCGACGGTCTGAAGGACACGTTCAACAATCTGGGCGACGCCATCGTTGCCGGCATTGACCTCGCGGTGTCACTCGACGAGGACAACGAGGACGCTGATCCGCTGAACGACGCGGATGTCGCCACGGTGCTTGCCATCCCGGGAATCCGCGCGATCAACGCCGAACTCCCCGCGACCGAGAACACGGTCCAGCCGATTCTTGATGATGGCACCACTATCACCCTGCAGGGCCCACCTCAGCTCATGTTCAACTGGAGCGCGGACAACGCCATCAACCCGTTGACGATGGTCGAAGGTGTGCCACCAACCGAGGCCGACCAGTGGGTTGTCGACACACTTTCCGCGGAAGAACACAGCTTCGTCGTGGGCCGCGATTACGACATGATCACCCCGTCGGGTCGACGCACGGCCAAGCTCGTCGGAGTGTTCGAGTTCGAAGGGGATTCGCTCGGCGCAACCCTCATGGCAATGGAGACCGAGTCACTCAAGGACTACGCCCTCTACGACGACATCTACATGCAGATCCAGATCGCCACGGACGGCTCCCGACCGATCGCGGACGTGCAGGCCGACCTCGAGTCCGCGTTCAACACCGGCGCGGTTCCGCGAGTCGTCATCAAGGATCAGGCCAGCCTCGCGGCAGATGCACAAGCTGACTTCAATCAGGCGCTCGACATCATTGGCGGCATTCTCCTGGGGTTCGCCCTCGTTGCCCTCTTCGTGTCGATCTTTATCATTGCCATCACGTTCTCCATCACCACGAGCCAACGCACCCGAGAACTTGGGCTGTTGCGGGCCGTCGGTTCAACACCGCGCCAGATTCTTGGTTCTGTCCTGGGCGAGTCCGTGGTTATTGGGCTCATCGCGTCCACGCTCGGCCTTGGCGCCGGGGTGATCATTGCCTTCGGAATTCGGGCAGCAGTCAACGCCATCGGATTGTCGATACCGAGTTTCGACGTCGTGATCGCGCCGAACACGATCCTGATCGCCTACCTGGTCGGAACAATCGTGACGGTGCTCTCCGCCCTGTTCCCCGCGATAACTGCTTCCCGAACGTCCCCAATCGCAGCCATCACGGGCCACGAGGACTCCAAAGAGAAGTCGATGATGCGATTTGTGGTCGGCGCGGCGATTGTCGCGGCGGGAGCGGGGCTCATGGGCATCGGCCTCTTCGGCGGAGCCGACAGCGTGATGGGAGTTCTCGGGCCGCTGGGCGCCGGGGCAGCGCTGTTCTTCATCGGTGTAACCCTGCTCAGCCCCCTCGTGGCTGGTCGTCTGAGTCGATGGCTCGGCGCTCCGATCGCCGCCGTGTACAAAACGACCGGTCGTTTGTCCAAGGAGAATGCAGCCCGCAATCCGCGCCGCACCGCAACCACCGCAGCCGCGCTGATGATCGGATTGTCCCTCGTCAGCATGGCCTCCGTCCTTGGAGACTCGTTCAAGGCCCAGTTCGACAAGATCCTTAACACCACGGTGCAGGCAGATTTCCTCGTCACGAGCGATCAGGCCGACATTCCCGACGAGGTCTTCCTCGCGATCGACAACGACCCTCTCTTCGGGCAGGTAACCCCCATCAAATACTGGGATGCCGAGTTCGAGAACGTACCGATCGAACCCGATCCAGACGGCGACCTCTACAGCAAGGATGTAACGGCGTTCGACTATTCCCAGCTTGATGGCCTGTTCAATCTGGATGTGACCGACGGTGACATCTCGGCGGTCACCAACGACACGGTTGGCATCCAGACAGACGTGGCCGAGGACCTCGGGCTTGGCCTTGGCGACACTCTCACGATGCTGTTGGAGGATGACACGACCGCAAATCTCGAGGTCGTTGCCATCTTCGACGACGAGTCGGTCGCCAGTCCCGTTCTGATCTCGTTCGACCGATTCGACCAGATAAGCGACCAAAAAACATCCGATTGGCTGGCCGCCAAGGTCGCCGACGGCGTCGAGATCGCCGACGCGGATGCCAGGTTCCGTGAGCTGGCGGCGATCTACCCCAACCTGTCGTTCGACTCTGCGGCAGAGTTCCGCGAGCAGTTCGCCAGCCAAATCGACCAGTTGCTCAACCTGCTGTCCATGTTGCTCTTTCTCACGATTGTGATTGCACTGCTCGGCATCCTCAACACGATGGCCCTCTCCGTGTTCGAGCGGACTCGGGAGATCGGCCTCCTCCGAGCCGTCGGAATGACGCGAACGCAGACCCGCACGATGATCAGGTGGGAGGCGGCGATCATCTCTGCGGTCGGAGCTGTCCTCGGCGCCATCCTTGGGGTCGGGCTGGGTGCGCTCATGGTCAACGCCATCCCTGGGGACTTCATCACCGAGTTCGCCATTCCCTGGACCCGAATCCTCCTCATGGTCGTCGGCGCCGCCTTTGCCGGTCTTCTGGCGGGTGTCTATCCAGCCTTTCGGGCATCCCGCATGAATGTCCTCGACGCCATTAGCCACGAATAGCGAGTCAATTCCTCGACACTTCGGCCGATCGGCAGGAGGTGTCCACAACGGAATCGTCGCTTGTTCCCGCGCAGCGGCTCGGTCAGCTTCTGGCCGAGGCGAGATCCCGCGCGGGTAGCGACCTCGGTGATCTGGCGATCAGCAGCGAGGGCCAGTTCACGACCGGTGAGCTGGCTGACCTGGAGGCAGGTCACCGACTCCTGAACGACGACGTCGTCCGTCAGGTGACCGAGCTCTATCACGTCGACTGCGGCATCATCATTCCCCAGCGGGCCGAGTTGACGATCGATCTCGACAAGAACATCGTGAGTGCCGCCGGTAGAGCGGTTCGACTCGACGCTCCCGACCGGGACCACATTCTCGATCGCTACCTGTCGCTCGTCTACGTGCTTCGTAATCACGAACCTGGCATCACGGTGCCCTTGCGCGACGAAGACGTTGCGATCCTCGCGGCCTCGCTGGCCGAACGTTCCGAGCTCATCGAAGAACAACTGCTTGCCGCTATGGCCGCAGGCAACCCGCAGGTTGTCGGGCTCATCCAATGGATCAAGTCCAGGCTCTGGGTTCCGGGAGCGGGAGCGCTGGTCGGTGCAGTATCGATCGGCACGCTGGTGATGATGCCAAGCGACTCGCCCACGACGGTGGAAACGGATGCCTCCGAGCAACCGGATCGCCGCCCCGATCTTCTCTCTGCGAACGCCCTTCCCCTTCTCCGCGCCCTCACGCCGCCGGAAAGCTCCATACCGGCCGAAGTGAGTTCCACGACGCTGACCCCCGAATCGACCTCGTCACCGAGCACCTCCAGCACGTCAACGTCCACCTCGAGCAGCACGTCGACTTCGACCAGTACCTCAACGTCCACGTCGACCGCCGCACCGTCGACGACGGCCACCCCAGCGCAGGTCGGTGCACAATCGGAGGCGCTGCTTCCCTTCGACGTGAACCGCGCGCTTCCCGGATGGACCATCGAGTACAACCCGTCGCGCCCCAACTTTCGCGGACTGACGTTTCCCTACGAGAAACGCATCGAGCTCTATGTCCGGCCGAGCGACACACCACGCTCGCTGGCCGGCATCCTTGCGCATGAGATCGGCCATGCCATCGACGTCACCCATTTCAGCGCGAATGACCGGAAACGCTGGTTGGAAATTCGTGGTGTTCCCAACGCCCAGTGGTGGCCAGACGCCTATGCGAGCGACTTTGAGACCGGCGCAGGCGACTTCGCCGAAGCATTCGCGTATTGGGCGCTCCGTGACGCCAACTCGTCGAAACTGGCAGGCACACCCTCATCGGCGCAGCTCGAAACTGTGGCGTCACTGGTCTCGGATCACCTCTAGAACCACTACGCGAGACCCTCAGAGAACTTTTCTTGACGTTCTCGCGACTTTTCCGCGGGGCGGTGCGTCATTCCATGTGTCTGGTGCCGGGTCGGTTCCCGCCATCGGTTCGGCGCCAGATCACAAATCTAGCCAAACTCACAAAGTTGTGAGGGCGGCGTTTGGGTTCGGTACCCCCCTAGCGAACCCAGGTTGTTGGCCCCGAGTCGGTATCCCGCCACTGGCTCGGGGTCGACCCATTTTTGGGCGGAGGCCACGCCAAGCACGACCGGTGGGTCGCGTTAGGGTGGCTCCATGGGTTCCGTGAGCCGTGGCGCCGCGCGCGTCTCCGAAGCATTGATCACCGTGATCGTCATCTTCGTCGCCGCGTTCATTCTTCTGCTCGCACTCTTCTCGTTCGGATGGATCGACATCAATTGGCCTTGGGAGAATCTGGTCGAACAGAAGTCCGAAGTGGGTGTCGATGTCGTCGAAGAGGGACCAGCCGAGATCGTCCGTATCCAACCGATCGCTCTCGATTGTCGGGCGCGGATCCAGGCGGAGGTCCCCGTCATCGGCAAGCAGTCAACCCAGCTCGCCGGTCAGACCATAAGCACCGATACCGTCCGCATGCGGGCGGTCGGTGATGTCGACACGTGTGTCGAGGCATCCGGCGTTGATATTCGTGAACGAGACGACGGCACAATTTCCGTCGTCATTCAGGCTGATGCCATCCGCTTCGAGCGACCGCGGGTGGATGCCATTGCCACCATGGACTCCGTGACGACCGACCGTGGCATCATCAACCAGCTCTACGAGATATTGCCGCTCACCAACGAGGATGACGAACTCACCATCGCGGCGGTTGCCTTCGCCCAAACCGTCATCGGCGGGAGTTCCTGCATGCAGGCCGCCTACGACGAGACCCGACTGGCGATCATTGCCGCCTACCGTCAACAACTGGTCGAGCAGGGTGGCAACGCCGATGACATTGACGTCGTGATCTCGGGGGCTCCCGACTTCACCCAGAACGACGTGGCCACCGCGGCGCTGGGCGAGTTTGAGTTCATCGAGGAGGCGGGCACCTCCTGCGTCGTTCGTCAGTAACCTGCACAGCGTGATTCGCATCCATGACACGGCCCAGGGAAAGGTCGTACCGCTGGAGCTCGGCCCCGTAGTCCGCATCTACGTCTGCGGTATTACGCCCTATGACTCGACCCATCTGGGTCACGCCAATACCTACCTGTCCTACGACCTGCTCGTGCGGCGGCTCGAGGATCTCGGCCACGACGTGGAGATGGTTCGCAACATCACCGATGTCGACGATTCGATCCTGCCCAAGGCTCGGGAGCTCGGTATCGACTTTCTGGAACTCGCCGCAAAAGAAATCGAGCGGTTCCACGGCGATATGAAGGCACTGAATACTCGCCCGCCGATGGACGAACCTCGGGCGACCGAGTCGATCGATGCCATGGTGGAACTCATCGAACGGCTGGAGGATGCAGGCCACACCTACACGATCGACGGCACGACGTGGTTCGACGTCTCGACCGCAACCGACTTCGGCTCCCTCTCGGGGTACTCCCACGAAACCATGATGGAGTTTGCTGCCGAACGGGGCGGAACGCCGGATGACCCGCGTCAACGCAATCCCCTCGATTTCGTGTTGTGGTTGCCGTCCGCCGACGACGAGCCGAGCTGGGAGTCCCCCTTGGGCCGTGGCCGACCCGGGTGGCACCTCGAGTGCAGTGCCATGAGCTGGAACGAGTGGGGCGAGACGATCGACATCCACGGCGGTGGCAGCGACCTCATCTTCCCGCACCACGAATGTGAGAAGACGCAGTCGGAGCACGGCTACGGACACGAGTTCGTGCGCCATTGGATGCACACCGGCATGGTCGCCTATGAGGGCACGAAGATGTCGAAGTCGCTCGGCAACCTCGTCTTCATCAGCGAGCTCATCAAGTCTTGGGACCCGGCCGCCATCCGGCTCGCGCTGATGGGCCACCACTATCGGGATGATTGGGAGTGGTTCGATCAGGACATCGAGGACGGTCAGAAACGTCTCGATCGTCTCCGTGAGGCCGCGGCCGGAACCACGGGCCCTGATCCCGCGGAAACCCTCGCCCGCGTACGTGAGGCGCTCGACAACGATCTCGACGCACCCACCGCCAGGGACGCAATCGATGAACTCGCCGGTGCGATCCTGAGCGGCGACCACCACCACGCCAGTGCCCCAGACGGCCTGCGAACCGCAGCCGGTCTGCTGGGGATCGACCTCTGATGCGCATCTACGACACGCTCTCTCGCAAGATCGTCGACTTCGTCCCCCGCAAAGAGGGCGCGATTTCGATCTACGCCTGCGGCCCAACCGTCTACGACCACCCGCACCTCGGCCACGCCCGCCAGGCCATGACCTACGACATCGCTCGCCGATTCTTCGAGTGGGCCGGTTACGACGTGCTGCATGTCGCCAACATCACCGACATCGACGACAACATCATCAACCGCGCCACCCGTGAAGGCCTGACCGAACCTGAGGTCGCCGAGAAGTGGGAGGCGATCTACATGGACGCGATGGCCGCGCTCGACATCCTGGCTCCCCACCAACAGCCCCACGCCACCGAGTACGTCCAGGAGATGATCGACTTCATCCAGGTTCTGGTCGACAACGGAGCCGCCTACGTCACCGACGCCGGCGTCTACCTGCGGGTGCGGTCGATCGAGGACTACGGGGCGCTCATACATCGAACCCACGATGAACTCGCCGAGGGCGCCGGTGCTCGCGTCGAGGTCGACCCGAACAAGGAAGACCCGCTCGACTTCGCGTTGTGGAAGGCGGCCAAACCGGGTGAGCCGACATGGCCCAGCCCGTGGGGAGATGGTCGACCCGGCTGGCACATCGAATGCGCAGCCATGAGCCTCGGCATCCTCGGGGATGGATTCGACCTTCACGGTGGTGGGACCGACCTCGTATTCCCCCATCACACGAACGAGCGGGCCGAAGCAATCGCCGCCGGACGTACGTTCTCCCGGTACTGGATGCACAACGCGATGCTCAACATCGACGGCGAGAAGATGTCGAAGTCCCTGAACAACTTCGCCACGATTCAAGATGTGCTCGACGAACATCCGCTCAACGCTCGTGCGCTACGGCTGATGCTGCTGCAAACCCACTATCGCAAGATCCTCGAAATCAACGCCGAGGTGATCGCACACGCTCGATCAGGCATCGAACGGCTCGATGCGATGATCCGCAAGGCAGAGGCAGCGAAAGTCGATTATGCGTCGGCTGAACTCGATTCGGACGCGGTTGCGGAGTTCCGCACGCAGATGGAAGACGACTTCGGCACGCCCGAGGCCATGGCGATCGCGTTCGAGCTCGTGCGCCGTGCCAACGGTGCAATCGACTCCGGCGATGACTCGGCCGCCTCGCTGGTGGCGACGGCCATCGACCTCACCGGAGCGCTTGGGTTGCGGATCGGCGAAACGCAACCAACCAGCGATGACGACGTCCGCATCGACGAGCTGGTGGCGGCCCGCACCGAAGCCAAGGCGAACAAGGACTTCGCCGAAGCGGATCGCATTCGCGATGAGCTGGCGGGTCAGGGAATCACGATCGAGGACACCCCGACCGGTCCGATCTGGCGGCGTTAACCCTCGGCGTCGCGGATGCCGTAGACACTGCCCGAACGGGTACCGATAACCACGGCACCGTCCCATACGGCAGGTGTGGCCTCGATACATCCTTCATCGAGCGGCAGGGCCCAGAGCTCACCGGGCTGGCTTCGAGCGTCCCTGACGTCATACGCGCGCAGGATGCCGGAACAGTTCCCCATGAGCAACGCGCCGTCCACGATGACCGGTGACTGCCACAGGTGGGTGCCGAGGCCGATCTCCCACAACGACTCGCCGGTGAACCGGTCGACGGCTCGGAGACGCCCACCTTCGCTGCCGAAGACGATCGTGTCCTCATGCAACGCGGGCGTTCCCCAGATACCGGTGCTCAAGCCCTGCTGTTCCTGCACCGACCAGATCAGCGCGTCCTCACCGCTGCGGGAGGGGTCCAGTTTGAGAAGTTGGCCAAGCTCACGCGCCCTGGCGGTGTTTCGTTCGAACTCGGCGGCGACGTACAACATGCCCTCGTCATCGATCACAAGTGATGCGTCGACATCGTCACCAACCCAGTAGCGGAAGACTCGTTCCGGATCGACACCGTCGCGCAGACTCGAGATGTCCCACCCCTGAACCAGTCCGCCCGAGTTGGCGAAGTACAACGTGTCGCCGCTGATCGCCACCGAGTTCTCGATCGACACATTCTCCCCCACGGCGTCGAGAAGGTCGCTATCCCATCCGGGCGCGGTAAAGACCAGGTCCGGATCGACCTGAACCCGGCCGTCATCGTCATAGGTTCGGTTCAGCTTGGCGATGTGGATACGGCTGTTTTCGCCACCGACGAAAAGGTAGTCATCCAGCACCAGACCCGACCCGTCCCAATCGTTGTTCCATTGGATGGGACCGGCCTCTCGTGCGTCGAGTCGCCACAACTCGCGAGGTTCTTCACCATCGAACGCAATCGCTCGATAGAAGTTGTCTCGGCTGCCCGTGTAGACGATCGGGAATCCATCAGGATCGATCGTGACCGACCCCTTGATGATGTCATCGGTTTGGAACCGCGGGAACAGCGTCTCGCCGCTGCGCGCGTCAAGGAAATGTACGGCGCCGTCGAGCGCGCCGAACACGGCCCACAGCTTGTCGTCGCGTTCGAACAAGGCAGGTTGACCTGTCCACCCGAGACCACACCACGCGCGGGTATCCGCGCCAACCGTGGACTGCCGGCAGAGGCCACCGGTCTCGGGGTAGCGCCAGGCAATCTCGGGCCGGAGCGGGACAGGACCTGAGCCGTAGAAGGTCCGGGTTGGCGAACCCCGAAACGTGAGGATCCCAGTGACGCTGCCCGGCGGTGCAACGCCGACCATCTGGGGATCAACCCACACGCCGCTATCGAACTGGTTCTCGACCGCGACCGCCTCTGCCCCATCATCCTCGGAAGCGGTTGATGCCACCTCTGCCTCGTCGGGTTCATCATCAACAATCGACAGAACCTCGAGCGTTGGAATGATGAAATCCTCTGCGATCGGAAGCGCGGAGAGTGCGGACAATCCGATGAGACCGGCCGCCAGAAAAAGTCCAAAACGAAGGCGGTCGACCGATCGTTGTCGGCGACGGCTCCTTCTAGGCTGATCCGTATGTTCGCTCAACCTGAAAGCAACCTCACCGTCCTCGGACGCGGCGTCAGGGGTCGGTGCGCGGTGTGCAATGAGAACCATCGATCACACGCCCTATGGCGCTCAGCCGACCGCTGCCCGAGGTGCGAGTTTCCCTTCGAACGGCGGGAAGGGCAGTTCGTCGGTGCTGTAGGCATCAACACCATCCTGACGTTCTTCATCCTGCTCGTGGTCCTCGTCGGCGGCATATTCGCCACGTGGCCCGACATCGCCGTGATTCCGGTGATCGTTCTCACTCTTGCCGTAGCGGTGATCGTTCCGTTCCTGCTGCTCCCGTTCTCCCACACGATCTGGAACTCGATCGACCTGGTCATGGATCCGCTCAAGCCGGGAGAGATTCCCGGCAGCGACGACTGAATCGGGGCCGTTGAACGCCCGATTCAACAAGTGCCCACGGGCTTCCACCGGCACAGGAGGGATCGAAAGGTCGGAAGCGTGCTCATCCTGCAGATCCGTGACGAACCAGGCTGCCCGTGGCTCATCCGAACGCGACGGTTCATCGGGTTCATCCCGATGATCCATCCGACGCCATCCGTCGGGGACAGAGAACCGTTCGACATGGGCTGCACACAACCGCATTCCCTGCGAGGAATCATGGTCGAGAATCTCGACGAGCTGGTCCCGAGGGTTCGCCACGAGCCATGCGACCGCCGTCTCGGAGCAGCTGGGCTTGGCGCACGTCGAAGACATGGCCTGACCGTAGCAAATCACCCCTCCAGCAAACGGAACCAGCTCCCGCGAACCTTCAGGGAGCGCCCTATTCTGGAGTCGTGGGAACGCGGCGCGACGTGGTCGCCATCGATGCAGATGACACGCTCTGGCACAGCCAGAACCACTTCGACGACGCCCAGGATCAGATTGTCGAGTTGTTGTCGCCCTGGGCCACACCCGACGAGTTCGCCGATTCCCTGCTCGCGATCGAGCGCGACAACATCCCCTATTACGGGTTCGGAGTGAAGAGTTTCATTCTCTCCTCCATCGAGGCCGGCATCGAATTGTCCGCAGGATCGATCGATCCGGCCACGATCGCGGCCATGAGTTCTGTTGGCAAAGCGCTTCTCGATCATCCCGTGGACCTGATCGACGGTGTGGTGGAGACGCTGACCGTCCTCGCCGACGACTATCGGTTGGTCGCCGTCACAAAAGGTGATCTGCGCCATCAGCGGACCAAGTTCGAGCGATCAGGGATCAGCGCACATTTCGAGCACATCGAAGTGGTCGAGGACAAAAACCCTGCCGTGTATCAACGAATCGCGATCCAACTTGGGGTCGAACCCCATCGGATGACGATGGTCGGGAACTCGCTCCCCTCTGATGTCCTGCCCGCGTTGGAGGCAGGACTGCGTGCCATCCACGTGCCCTACGACCGCATTTGGTCCTACGAGGCCCACGTGGATGCGCCAGATCACGTCGAATCGGTTGACTCCTTCCGTGACCTCGTTGAACTTCTCACCGGGCAGATGGCGTCGTGAGCACCCTGCCGCGTCGCCGCCGTCTCACCGACGATGAACGGGAATCCTTCACCCACATCAACCCCCTGTTGATGGACCGAGTACGCCTGATTCGGACAAACTTGCTTCCGCCGGCAGCACACGGGATGACCCTTGGACCGTGGGTTCTCCTTCGAGGAGACCGTATTGGCCAGGAGCGAACCGAGCTGATCGCCCATGAACTTGTCCACGTACAACAGTTCGTGACCATGGGATCGCGTCGTTTTGTCGCCACCTATGTCGCCGAATACCTGCGGAACCTGTTCAAGATGCGAAGCCATCGGGCCGCCTACCTGGCAATCTCGCTGGAAGAGGAAGCGCGCCGTCTTGCCTCGGAATGGCGGGCAGCCGAGCGTCACAAAGCTCACGAAACCGGATAAATCCGGCTCAGCTCGGGCCCGTTTCGGCCGATACGACATACAAGATCGCGTCGAGACGGAAGGTGGTGAACGCGCGTGGACTGTTATCTATGTGGCGCGAGCAACCCCGATGACGCGGACTTCTGCCACAAATGTGATGGCCAGCTACTGAAGATCGGCGCCATGTCCGCCGAGGAGCCGGTCTTCGATATCGAAGGTGACCTCGTCGTCGAGCTCGACCAGGAATTCGACGAGGAGACGCCAACCAGGCGGCGACCCACTCGATCGCTCGAACACAGTCGGCTCGAAGCTGCATTGGGCCTCGGCGACGATCTTGACCCTGAAGAGCAACCGGACGCACCGACGTTCTCGAACGCGGGTAATCCCGGCAACATCCCGATGATCGGCACCCGGAACGCCCCGGTCGTGTTCGATTCGAACTCGGCGAGAGACAGCAGCGGTAAGTTCGTCTACGTCATGCTGACGCTGCTCACTGCGGCCGTTGCCTGGCTCGGCTACGACACACTCTTCGTCGGCGCGGAGGGCCCGGAAAATCTGGCCTTCAATGAAACGGCCGTGGAGTTCAATACGACGCCGGTCACAATCCCCGAGGCACGCCCCTGGACCGAGTCCGAGGTGTCGTCGAAGTTTGCTCGGGCATTCGTTACCGTCCGCCTGTACGACTGCCCCGCCGAGATCGCGGTAAACACCGAAGCCGACAACGAACGTTCGGTGCAGGGAGTGGCGATCAACAACCACAACGTCATCTTCAAGTCCAGTGACATTCAGGGCGCCGACGCCGCGTCGATTAGAACCCAACTTGGTTTCAGCGAGATCGCGATGATCAACCGAAGCTCGGACGGGTATGCAATTGCTACGACCCACCGAAACCTGACTCGCAACCTGGCATTGGCGTCCGATCCCGAGGGCACAGATACCTACTTCATGTCGTATGACACCGAGCTCAACCTGGCGAACATCGATATCAAACCCAGCGCGAACGAGGTCGAAGTGTCGATCACCGAACACGGCCAGCCGACATCGGTCCGGTTGGGTAACACGGAGGTCAGCCTTGACAGCCTCTTGCAGCTGACGTCATTGACCGCCGAATACGAAGACTCGACCGACGCCAGCAAGGCCGTATCGGTCTGCGCCCGATCGCAATACCTGCTCAACCCCGACGAACAAACGACCGAGGACTCGGAGTAACACAAACATGGATGCACTAGCGGCTCTCACCAGCGTGATCCCCACCGCCGCGTTCGAAGCGAACGCCGCGGGTCTCATCACCGGCTCCAATGCACCCTTCGTGCAGCTTCTCCGCCGGATCCCCGGCGACGACTGGCGCGGTGGTGTCGCGGTCGAAGACCGCACCCTCATCGACACCTTCTGGAACTCGCTCTTCGTCTCCCCGACGGAGCAGCACCAGCCCATCAGCTTCCGGCTTGCCGACAGTGATGCGCACTACCAACTCCGGGCCCAGATCGTCACCAACAGCGACGGCTCCGTGCGAAGCGCGGTTGGAGTGCTCCTACTCGAAGACGATGTTGACCACGGTCAGCGCTTTGAAGTGGATCTGGACACCGGGCTCCCCGAGCGGGCCGCCGCCCTGCACCGCATCGACGAACTCACCGCAGCTGGCCGCCCCTTCACCGTTGCGGTTGTACTGCTCGATGAAGAGAGCGCAGCGAGCCCGCAGAGCCGCAAGGAAGCGGCCCGCCAGCTTCTTTCCGCGATGCGACCGACCGACCTCGTCGCTGGTTCGCCTGATGGATCGTTCCTGCTGTGCGCCGCCGACCTGATGGAAGCTGTCGCCGCCGTACACTTGGCCGAACGAATCTCCTCCGCGCTTGCAGAGTCGGAGATCGTGGCTCGAATCGGATTGTCCTCGGGCAACCACGAGGCCGCTGCCGCCACCTTGGTGCGCGAAGCGGAATCGGGTGCCTATGCCGCAGATGCGGGCGAAGTTCGTTTCGCCGCCTGAGGCGACAATCGACCGAGTTAGGCCTCGGTGATCGCTACGGAGTTGATCACCACGTCAGTCAGCGGACGATCGTTGCGATCGGTGTCAATGCCCTGCATCGTCGCCACCACGTCCAACCCTTCCGTGATCTGACCGAAGAGGCTGTAGAGCGGCGGCAATCCCGCGCCGCTTGGTCCGCTGACGAGGAAGAACTGGCTGCCGTTGGTGTCGGGACCGGCGTTGGCCATGGCCACCGAACCGATCTGGTAATCACCTGGGTTCGGAAGCTCGTCGGCGAAGCGGTAGCCGGGGCCACCCCGACCCGTTCCGGTTGGGTCGCCGCCCTGGCACATGAAGCCATTGATGATGCGGTGGAAGATGATCCCGTTGTAGTAGTTGTACCGAGCAAGAACCACGAAGTTGTTCACGGTTCGAGGTGCCTTTGCGGCGTCGAGAGCGATCGTGATCGAACCCAGTGTTGTGTCGAGTACGGCCGTGTAGGTCTTGGTCGGAT
>SHLQ01000222.1 GCA_004282895.1 Acidimicrobiales bacterium | reverse complement strand
GCTCTGGCCTGGGCGGTGCGCGAGATGGAACGCCGCTACGAATTGCTTGAGGAATGTCGTTTCCGCGACATCGGCGGCTACAACGCCGCGTTCGACCGGGGCGAGGTCAAAGCCAAGAAGGGTCAGATGGGCCCGGACGGCGAGCCCCGGCAGATGAAGCGGCTGCCCTACATCCTTGTCGTCGTCGACGAGCTCGCCGACCTCATGATGGTCGCGGCCCGCGATGTCGAGGAGTCGATCGTTCGTATCGGGCAGAAGGCGCGTGCGGTCGGCATCCACATGGTGATTGCGACACAACGGCCCTCGGTGGACGTGATCACCGGTCTCATCAAGGCGAACGTGCCCGCCCGCATCGCCTACGCCGTTTCGAGCATGCAGGACAGTCGCGTGATTCTTGGCAGCCCTGGCGCCGAACGGCTGGTGGGCAAAGGCGACATGTTGTTCCAGGATCCCACGTCATCCACGCCGACCCGTCTGCAGGGAGCATGGGTGGAGGAGTCCGAAGTTCGGCGCGTCGTCGGGCACTGGCGCGATCAGATGGCTGAGGGCGAGTCCGACAAATCAGTGTTGGATGAGTCGCCCGAGCATGCGCCTGCCGCCGCGGCTACTCCGTCAGGTTTTGGTCCCGCGCCGGCTGCAGCGCCGAGCAGCCCGAGCGACATGATCACCGCTGATCGTCCGGGCGACGACGACACCGATGACCTCCTATGGCAAGCCATGGATCTCGTCGTTTCTTCCGGTCTGGGTTCGACGTCGATGCTGCAACGGAAGCTACGGGTCGGGTTCGCACGCGCCGGACGAATCATGGACGAGCTCGAGCTGAAGGGTGTTGTCGGTCCGAGCGAAGGCTCCAAGGCCCGAGAGGTCCTTCTGACACCCGAACAACTGGCGCAACTTCGCGGCCAGTCCTGACGTCCGAGAGATGGACGCCCTATCAGAGCCCACACTTCTGGTCGCGTGCATCGAGCTGGCGATCGGGCTGGCGTTACTGACCAAAGCTGCGGATCTGTTCGTGGACGGTGCCGTCGCGGCAGCTGCGGCGGCCAAGGTCTCGCCCGTGGTTGTGGGCGCGGTGATCGTGGGCTTCGGCACCAGCGCGCCCGAGCTGCTGGTCTCGGGCATCGCCGCCAGCAACGGGGACGTCGATCTCGGCGTCGGCAATATCGTCGGATCAAACGTCGCCAACCTGTCACTGGTATTGGCTGCGGCAGCGCTCGTGATCCCGGTGCTCGTGACACGCTCCGTGTTGGCGAGAGAAGCCCCGCTCTCCCTGATGGCGGTTGCGTTGTTTGCATTCTTCACGATCGATGGATTCGCGGTCTGGGAGGGCATCGTGATGTTCCTTGTCCTCTTCGCCGTGTTGGCGTGGGTGGTTCTCGGTGGACATCAGGACAGCCGCCAAATGCTCGAAACGGACGAGGAGGTCGGTCTTGGCCGGAGCATGGGAGTCACGTCTGTCGGCTTGCTCGGCACGCTGTTCGGTGCGCAACTCACCGTGTGGGGTGCCATCGGTATAGCGGAGAGGTATGGGCTGTCCGGTGGCTTCATCGGATTCACCCTGGTCGCGTTGGGCACGTCGTTGCCTGAGCTGGTGACGGCGGTCGCGGCGGCTCGAAAGGGTGAGACCGAGCTCATTCTCGGCAACCTGCTTGGCTCGAACATCTTCAACAGCCTCGCCGTTGGCGGCCTTGTCGCCCTGTTGGGGGCCGGTGCAATCGACGACGAACTGATGCGCTCCTATGGCGTGGTGCTGATGCTCCTTGTGGCCGTGCTCGCCTGGGTGTTCATGGTTGTTCGGCGGCGGGTCAGCAAGCCGGAGGCGACCATCCTGCTCACCGCGTATGCGATGGCGATCCTTCTGCTGTCCGATCTTGACGTGGCGGACTCGCTGCGCTCCGGTATCGAGTCGCTGTCCTGACTGCGAACCGCACCCCGGTAGTCTTGGGTGGTGCCGGAACAGTATTGGGTCGAGACGCTCGGCTGCCCCAAGAATGACGTCGACTCTGACAAGCTCGTGGGCAAGCTGACCGCCGACGGACTCCTGCCCGCCGAATCCCCCGAAGACGCCGATCTTGTCGTGGTGAACACGTGTGCATTCATCGACACGGCCCGCCAGGAATCGATAGACACGGTGCTCGCGCTTCGCGATCGGGCCTCTGCTGCTCGGATCGTCGTGACTGGGTGTATGGCCGAACGGTACGGCGACGAACTCGCCGACGCACTGCCGGAAGTGGATTCCGTCGCCGGTTTCGGTGTCCCGGTCACACTCGGGAAGAAACAATCGTCGGGCAACGTGCCCACGTTCGATCTCCTGAACCTGCCGAGACCGGCATCGAGTCGGCCGTGGGCGTACGTGAAGATCGCCGAGGGATGTGACCGGAATTGTGGCTTCTGTGCCATTCCGTCCTTCCGGGGTCCACAACGGTCGCGGACCCACGAGTCGATCCTTGCCGAAGTCGAATCCCTCGACGCACCCGAGATCGTGCTCGTGGCCCAGGATCTGGCGTCCTTCGGCCGGGATCAGGGGAAGGGCGATCGCACGATCGTCTCGCTGGTGGGTGAGGTTGGTGCGCTCGTTGAGCGCGTTCGGCTCCTCTACCTGTATCCGAGCGACCTGACCGACGCACTGGTGGATGCAATCCTCGCGACCGAGGTTCCGTACTTCGATCTGTCGCTGCAACATGTCAGCCGGCCGCTGCTTCGGCGCATGCGACGGTGGGGAGAGGGGCAACGTTTCCTTGAGCGCATCGAGTACATCCGGGCCCAGGCACCCGACGCGGCGTTCCGGTCGAACTTCATCGTTGGGTACCCGGGTGAAACCGAACAGGACCACGACGAGTTACTCGAGTTTGTTGACGCCGCGAACCTCGACTGGTGCGGCTTCTTTCCCTACTCCGCGGAGGACGGGACCTACGCCGTCACTCTGAATGGCACCGTGCCTGAGCAGCTGATGCAGGAGCGGCTGCGCGAGCTCACGGAGCTGCAGGATGCGATCACGGCTCGGCACCGAGATGAACTCATCGGCGAGACGGTCACCGTACTTGTCGACGAGCCGGGAATCGGTCGAACCCATCGTGAAGCGCCGGAGATCGATGGTGTGGTCCATGTCGATCGGGAACTCACGGTCGGATCACTGAGCGTCGTTCGTATCGAAGGGGCACTCGGTCCCGACCTGATCGCGGCGGGTGCGGCGACCGCATTGGACGACGAATGAGCTCCAAGGGTGTCGTCCACCACAGCGTGCATTTCCTTCGCAACCCCGCGAATTTGATCACCAGCGCCCGTCTTGCCGCCTCACCGTTGCTCTTTGCGGTGATCCTCAACGCCGAGGACCAAAACGGCGCCTCATGGCTGGCCTTCACACTGGGGTGGGTCTTCGGCTTCACCGATTGGCTGGATGGATACCTCGCCCGAGCGCACGGATGGATCTCCCGATCAGGAGCGTTCCTCGATCCGCTGGCGGACAAGGTCGTCGTGATCGGGTGTTTCCTGAGCCTGTGGTTCATCGAGCGATACTGGTGGGTGCCCGTCATTCTTGTGATCGTGCGCGAGGTCGTCATCACGTTCTTTCGCAGTTACTGGGTGCGAAAAGGCCTTGCCGTTCCGGCCCGAACTCTCGGCAAGTACAAGTCGTTCGTTCAAGGCCTCGCGATTGTGGCTGCGGTCTTCCCGCCGTGGGAGGATCAGACACTCGTGGCCGACCTCCTGCTTTGGGCGGCCGTCGGCCTTACGATGTACTCCGGCCTGCTCTATCTGCTCGATGGGTCAGCCGCCACTCGTACCCGCGACGAACTGAAACAGGAATAGAGGAAGATACATGCGTTGCGAAGTGGTCGCTGTGGGCTCCGAACTGCTGCTCGGGCAGATCAACGACACCAATTCTTCCTGGATAGGCCAGTCGCTGGCGGCAGTCGGCATCGACTCCCACTATCAAACGAAGGTTGGGGACAACCTCGAACGAATGGTCGAAGTGATCGAGCTCGCACTTGACCGAAACGATGCGGTCATCTGCACCGGCGGCCTCGGTCCGACGCAGGACGACATTACGCGCGAAGCCATCGCGGAGGTCATGGGCGTCGAGCTTCAGATCAACGAGGACATCATCGCCCGCATCAGCGACATGTTTGGCAGCCGCGGTCGGGAGATGCCAGAAATCAACAAGCTTCAGGCGCGAATCCCCGTGGGGGCGTCGCCGATCCCCGTGCAGCCGGGCACCGCTGCGGGAATTGCCGCCGTCGTCCAGCGGGACGGGGTCGACAAGTACATCTACGCGGTTCCCGGTGTCCCCTGGGAGATGCACGAGATGATGAACGGATTCATCCTCGGCGACCTCGTCGAGCGTGCGGGCCACACGTCGATCATCCGGTCGCGTACCTTGCGCACCTGGGGCACCTCGGAATCGAAACTCGCGGAACAGTTGGCAGATGAGATCAGGCGGCTCGACGAACAGAGCAACGTCACGCTCGCCTTCCTGGCCAGCGGCATCGAAGGGATGAAGGTTCGTCTCACCGCCAAGGGGGAAACGGAGGAGGAGGTCGCGGCCCTGCTCGAGGAGGAGGACGCCCGCGTTCGGGAAATCATCGGGCCCATCGTGTTTGGCCTCGACGACAAGAACATGGAGGCGGTCGTCATTGACCTCTGTCGCGACTTGGGCCTGACACTCGGCACCGCTGAATCCTTGACCGGCGGGCTCATCGCTCAGCGACTGACGATGATTCCTGGGTCGAGCGATGTATTCCGGGGGAGCGTGGTCACCTACGCCTCCGATTTGAAGGCGCAACTGCTCGAT
>SHLQ01000062.1 GCA_004282895.1 Acidimicrobiales bacterium | reverse complement strand
AACGTCAGATCAACCAGACGTTGGCAACAGTGAACGTGCTGCTCGGGCTGGCGGCCGTGATTGCCGCCCTCGGGATCCTGGTCGCACTCGCACTGTCGGTGTTCGAACGAACCCGCGAGATCGGCTTGTTCCGAGCCGTAGGGACTACCCGACAACAGACGCGTTGGATCATCCGGTGGGAGGGTGTCATCGTTGCGGCGTTCGGCGGCCTGCTGGGTGTGATTCTCGGGATCGGCCTCGGCGCCTTGGCCACGGCGAAGATGCCGGAGTTCATCGTCAGCCGAACGAGTATCCCGTGGACCACCCTGCTCGCCTATGTCATCTTCTCTGCCATCGTCGGACTGACTGCGGCGGTCTTCCCGGCTTGGATCGCCGGGCGCATGAACGTGCTGGACTCGATTGGAGCCGAGTAGGCCAACTACTGGGCGTCCTCGCGTTCGCCCATCAGGAAGAAGGCAACCCCGATCAGCCAGGTGGCCGCCGAACCCATCCCGAGCCAGTCCCCGTTCTTGATGGCGCTGATGGTGAAGAAGACACCACTGGCGGCAAACATGACCCATCCGGCGAGCTGCCAGTGCTTCTCGAACTTCACCCGTGCATCCTGCCCGTCAGAGATTCACGGCGCCAAATGCCAAAAAGGGGTCTGACCCCTTTTTGGCGAAAGGGGTCAGACCCCTTTTTTTTCTTTGCGGGGTGGTTGCCAGGCGTAACCCTTGTAGCCGCGGGCGAATCCGTGCTGGGTGAGGGTCTCGGCGAGGGGTGAGGCAGACGCCGGTTCGCCGTCGATACGTTCGATTTCGAGTGAACGGATGAGGCGATCGGTCACCAACGTCTTCAGTGCGTCCACCCAGCTCGAGCTCTTGTGGGCGACATCGAATGCGACGATCGACTTGGCTCGCCGCTCGACGAACACTGCTGGTTCGCCGTCGACGAGGATGACGTATGCGCCGGCGACCCGTGCCGGTCGACCAGAGGTGTCCGGCCAGCGCAGGGACGCCCCGTACGGTTGCGCTGGGTCGGTCGCCGCCAATACGACCGCGTTCGACTCTTCGGGGGCGTCGCTCATCGAGCGCAGTCGGTCTACAGCACCGGGCAGCGCGAACTGAGCGGCACCCAGTCCTTCGACGAAGTACCCGCGGCGGACGTCGCCTCGTTCCTCGAGGACCTTCAACACTGGGTACACCCCGGCAAAGCCGCCAGCGATGCCTTCACCGAGCGCTGCCTCTCTGGTGAGCACGCCGTAGCGTTCGATCAGTTGGAGCGCACGGGCTGTGGTGCTTTGTGTGGATGACGGGGATGGCTGAAGCAGCGGCGCGACCAGTGACCAGCGGCCCGTGGCGGTCGGTGGCCCGGATGCGCGAGCCTGGCCGAGCTTCGGTCGCCGACGAGGGGTAGCTGCCATCCGTTTGGCTCTGGCTGACGTGTACGCCCGCACGGGGGCCAGTGAGTCGTTGGTGACTTCCCCGGCCCACACGAGGTCCCACAGCGCGGCCAGCACCGCGGCATCGGTGTACGAGTCTCCAGCGGCCGATACCGCGGTGACCATCTCATGCCAGAACGACGCGCCTACCGCTCCGAAATGGCCTCGCAGCAGGTCGTGGATCGGCTCATCGGGTACATCGTCCGATGCCGACACGAGAAGCGCCACCTGATCGCGAAAGGCCAGCCGAATGCGACCATCGTTGGCGCCGATCGCTCCAGCGCCCACCCACACGACCTCACCCGACGTACACAGGGTGTCGAGCTCGGACGCCCGATACTCGGCCATACGTGCAGGAAGAATTGAGGTTTCGAGTACGGATGCCGGAAGGGCCGCGCCCTGCAGCACTGCTATCACTTCAGCCAGACCATCCGGGCCGCGACGCCGAACGCCAACCCCCTGCCAAGCGGTCACGAATCGGGCGAGTGCCACGCGTTCGACCGGCGCGACCTCGGCCCGAAGCGCCGCCAAGGACCTCCGCCTGAGCTGACGAAGGACACCCTCATCCACCCATTCCCGGGTTGTCCCGTCAGGTCGGAACTCGCCCCGCACCAGCCGACCATCGGTCACCAGCGAGTCGAGGGTGGACACCGCCCTCTCGGTCGGCACGCCGTATCGTCCCGCAAACTGTTCGACGGTGAAGGGCGCGTGGGTTCGGGCGAAGCGCATCGCGAGATCTCCGAGCGGGTCATCGATCGCATCGGTGAACGCCGCCGGCAGCCCTTGTGGAATCGCCACACCAAGGGCGTCCCGCAACCGACCGGCATCCTCCGCCGCGGCGAACCGCCGGTCTTTGCCGATGCCGATTTCGATGACCCGAATGTCGCGAACGAGTGCGTCGAGTTCGGCCTGTACGTCGCAAGCCTCGACCGCTCGGGCATCGATCTCCTGAACGTCGAGTGGTCCGAGCGTGCGCAACAGGTCGTGGATTTCGTCGCCGTCCCGCGCTCGACGTCCGTCCACCAGCCGTTGCAGTTCAAGCTCAACATCGGCAAGAACCGCCGGATCGAGCAGTTCCCGCAGCTCCTCCGCGCCAAGCAGATCGCGCAGCAGCTCGCGGTCGAGCGACAGGGCGGCGGCTCGACGTTCCGCCATCGGCGCATCACCCTCGTACATGTAGACGGCGATCCATCCGAAGAGCAGCGACTGCGCGAAGGGAGATGCCCGCTGCGTTTCGACGCCGATCATGCGAATCTTGCGCGTGGCCAGACCGTGCAGTACCTCGCGCAGCGCTGGGACGTCGAAGACATCATTCAGGCACTCGCGGGTCGCCTCGAGCAGAATCGGGAACGTCGGGTACTTGGATGCAACCCGCAAGAGATCTGCTGATCGTTGGCGCTGCTGCCACAGCGGCGTTCGCTGATCCGGTCGACGCCGGGGCAGAAGGAGAGCCCGGGCGGCGCTCTCCCGGAAGCGACTGGCGAACAGTGCGCTGGCCGGAAGCTCGTTCACGACCACCTGCTCGACGTCATCGGGGGCGAAGCGAAGGTCATCGAGGGCCACGTCGTCGAACGCTTCGGGCAACCGGATGACGATCCCGTCGTCGGACCACATCATCTCGACGTCCATCCCCCAGAGCTCGCTGAGGCGAGTGCGCAGGGCCATACCCCAGGGCGCATGGACCTGCGCACCAAACGGGGAGAGGAGGCATACCCGCCAGTCGCCGATCTCGTCCCGGAATCGTTCGACCACGATCGTTCGGTCATCGGGGACAACACCGGTGGCCTCGCGCTGGTCGGCCAGATACATCAGGAGGTTCTGGGCGGCGAGCTCGTCGAGCCCGTGTGCGGCCGTGAGCTGGGCGGTGGCGGCATCCTCGTCCAGCGTTTGGATCTCGCGGACGAAGGCACCCAACGCCTGACCCAGTTCCAGCGGGCGACCGGGACCATCCCCGTGCCAGAACGGCATCTTTCCCGGCTCACCAGGTGCCGGGGTGACGATGACGCGCTCGAACGTGATCTGTTCGATTCGCCAGGTTGATGCGCCGAGTAGGAACGTCTCCCCCGGACGCGACTCGTACACCATCTCCTCGTCGAGCTCGCCCACGCGGGTGCCGTCAGGAAGGAAGACGCCGAACAACCCCCGGTCGGGAATCGTGCCGGCGTTTGTCACGGCGAGCCGCTGCGCGCCCTTCCGGCCGCGGATCATGTCGGCGACCCGATCCCACACGATGCGGGGACGGAGCTCGCTGAACTCCTCCGAGGGATACCGACCCGCAAGAAGGTCGAGAACGTTGGTGAACACCTCGTCGGAGAGCTCGGCGAACGTGGCCGCGCCCCGGACAACCTCGGTCATCTCGGAGACCGCCCAATCGTCGAGTGCGGTCATCGCCACCACCTGTTGTGCCAGCACATCGAGTGGGTTCCGCAGATAGCGGGTGTGCTCGATCTCGGCGTCGGCCATTCTCTTGACGACCACCGCTGTCTCGAGCAGGTCGGCCCGATGTTTTGGGAAGATCTTGCCCTGGCTCACCGCACCCACTTGGTGGCCGGCGCGCCCGATCCGTTGCAGACCTCGACTCACCGCGCCCGGAGATTCGACTTGTATCACGAGGTCGACTGCCCCCATGTCGATGCCGAGTTCGAGAGAGCTGGTGGCAACGATCGCTCGCAGGCCACCGTTCTTCAGTTGATCCTCGATGATGAGCCGTCGTTCTTTCGACAAGGAGCCGTGATGTGCGGCGATGCGGAACTCCGCCTCCCCGGGGGGCTCAAGACCCTTCGCGACATCATCCTCCTCCCAGAGCTCGTTCAGTCTCCCGGCCAGCCGCTCGGCCAATCGCCGCGAGTTCACGAAAACAATCGTCGAGGTGTGGGCGCGAACCTGCTCGAGAATCTGCGGATGAACCGCTGGCCAGATACCGCTGTCCCCCGGCTCGGCCATGTCGTCGAGGGGCACGATTACCTCAACGTCGATGTTGGGTTTGGTCGAGGTGTCGATGACGCTGACGGGCCGCCAGGTTGTGGCCCCATCAACCGTGTGTCGGCCGCCGAGGAAGCGGGCGATTTCATCGAGTGGCCGCTGCGTCGCCGACAACCCAATCCGCTGGAGCGTGCCTCCGGTCAGGTGCTGCAACCGTTCGAGCGTGAGCGCCAGATGGGCACCGCGCTTCGTTCCGGCCACGGAGTGGATCTCGTCGATGATCACCGCGTCGACGTTGCGCAGGGTCTCCCGGGCCGCCGACGTCAACATGAGGTACAACGATTCCGGGGTCGTGATCAGCAGATCGGGTGGGTTCCGGATGAGCTGTCGCCGTTCGTTCGTCGGAGTGTCGCCCGTGCGCATACCAACGGTTGGCAGATGGACCGGCTCACCCAGCCGTTCGGCGGCGAGCGCGATGCCACGCAGCGGTGACCGAAGGTTCTTCTCCACATCGACGGCTAGCGCACGCAGCGGCGAGATGTAGAGGAGGCGGGTGCGATGCTCCCGCTCCGGAACCGGTTCGGACATGAGCCGGTCGATACCCGACATGAACGCGGCCAGCGTCTTGCCCGATCCGGTCGGCGACAGAATCAGCGTGTTCTCGCCGGAGACGATCGAGGGCCAGCCTTCTCGCTGCGGCGGTGTGGCGTCGGCGAAGGACGTCGAAAACCACTCGGCCACAGCCGGGGAGAAGTTGGCTACCGCATCAATGGACATCGGAGTCCCACGGTAGCGATTACGCGGAGCGCACCAGCCAGCGAAGAGCGGAGAGGGTGGGCATGATCGTGTAGACCGATGCCCGCGTGCGAGTGAACGTGTCGAAGCCGCGCAGGATGATGTCGGGCTCGTCCGCCATCGGGATCGTGAACACGCCATCCCCGGTGCCGTTGAATCCGCTGATCGGATCGTTCGTCCCGACGATGTTCGGATGATGCAGACCCTGATTGATCCAGTCGTGCTGCAATCCTTCGAACTGCGCGGTGAGGCTGGCACAGAAGAAGTTGCCGATGAGTCCCCGCGCCACATCGTCACGCGGCTGACCCGGTTCGATCAGCGGGCCGTAGGGCATACCACGACGAATGACGCGGCGACTGTTGTTCGCGGAACGCGTGACCATCTCACCGTCGCGCGGGTTCACGCGGCGAATATGCGACGCAAACGGACAGACCTCACCGCGGGGATCATCGCCGAACCCGAACGTGTCGACCACGGTGGGATCATCCGGCTCACCAGCAACATCGGGATGGGTCACCAATGAGTTGCCGTTTCGCCAACGGCCGCAGATCTTCGCCGCAACCCATTCCCGGTTCCGCCCGGTCTGGTCGGCCGCATCGTCCAGGAAGTCCTCGAACGCAAACACGTCCTGCTCGAGCACTCTGAACGCGTTGAATGTCGCGTTGGTGACCAGCTCGGTTGGCGATGGCATGTCGAAAATGACACCTTCGAACTGGCTGGGGTGACCCAGGAAGAACGCCCCGAGTGGGCTGATGTCGCCGGCGGGCTCATGGAAGCCGGCGATACGTGGTTGAGCGAGACCGTCCACATATCCAAAGTGCACGACGTTGTCCGGAAGTGCGGTGCCGTCATACGTCGCAACGATGTCCAAGGCTGAACCAAGTCCCGCGAGCTCCGCCGTCCCGCGATCGAGGTCATCGATGGTGAGACCGTGCATCGACCACAACAGATGGGCCCGACTCGAATCCCTGGTACCCACATCCCAGTGGTTGGGTGCGTTGTCACCGAAGTCCCCGACCCGGATGGCCCGACGCGCCGCTCCCATACGAAAATCTGTTGGGAACCGGTCCAGGTCGGCTCGACCAACCCCGAGTGCCGCCAGGCCAGAGTGGGTGAACCCGACGTTGGCCAGCAGCGGCGGTCGTTCACCCCAGGGCAGAGCGGACTGGATTTGTGTAACACCGCCGGTACCGGTGACGGCGTCACGAAGAAGGCTTCGCACCGCCATCCGGTCGTGCACCGCAACCACGTGGTGCCGGCTGAACGGGTAGTTGTAACCCGACAACACCCAACCCTGCACGTCGTCACGCGTCGGGATTGCTGGACTCACTGCTCGCCCCAGTCAAGGCCCAGTGCCTGTCGAATCTGTGCCGCCGAATAGCCGGCGTACGCCCGGTACATACCCAGCTGGGAATCGGGTTCGGTGTGGGTGAGGGTCAGCAGGGACCGGGGCAAAAGCGACAGATCGTCGACCAGCTCGGTGAGATCGTCCGGCATCTGGATCAGGTCGTGGGTGTGGACCCAGTCGACGAATCGGGCCGGGTTCTCCGCCGTGGGCAGCGGCGGCGGATCCTTCACGAACGCGAGTGCAGCATCGAAGACGTGACCGATGCTCGCGATGAAATCGCGGATGTAGGTTTCGATGTCGCCGTCGAAGACCGAGATCATCTGCAGGTTGCCGTCGATGACCAGAAACCGGGCGAAGTGGACGGTGCCGACATTGTCGAGGCCGCTGTAGAGATCGTCCGCGCGTTGTCGCAGCAGTTTCACGATCTGGGCCGTCGTCTCCGGTCCGGGATGAGCGAGCGGCATGATGAGGTTCATCGTGCGTTGCACGTTGTCGGCGACCGCCGGGCTGTAGTGGCGGCCGGGGACGTGAGGCGGTTCGCGTCGAGCCCAGAACGCAATGAGGACCCTTTTGGCCCCTCGAATCACCGGATCGAAGATCATTTCAGTGGGTTCCGCCCGTCGCTTGCTCAATCGGAGATCCTAGGTGTCATCCGGTACTCTCGCGGGAATGGATGCGACGGCCGGGCCACTCGGTTCAACCCGACTGCTGGCAGTGCTCGTAGCGGATCAGGTTGATTCCACTGCGCAGCGCCATGAGCTGGGTGACGAGCAGGCCGACGCCCAATGGGCGGCGATCATTTCGTTGCTCGTCGAGGCGGTAACGGAGGAACACGGACGGGTCATCAAGAACACGGGTGACGGATTGATGGCCGTTTTCGGGGCGGCGTCTTCAGCTCTGGACGCGGCGATTCTCATGCAGAGAAAGGCAGCCCGTTCAAATCGACTCGGTGACTCCCCCGCCGACATCGTTCTTCGCATCGGGGTAAGTGCAGGCGACGTCACGATCGATGTCGATGATTGCCACGGCATCGCGGTTGTGGAAGCGGCCCGTCTCCAATCCGCAGCCTCTCCGAACGGCGTTCTTTGCACCGAGACCGCTCGGACGCTCGCCAGCTCCCGCTCCATGGCCAGGTTCGGACCAACGACCGAGTTGGAGGCCAAGGGATTCGATCAGCCGATTGCTGTTCGCTCACTCACCTGGGCTCGAACCTCCGGCGAATCGGCGTCGCTTCCCGCCGGAATAGCTGCGGAGGGCAGGTACGGTTTCTTCGGTCGAGAGCTCGAAGTAAGCCGAGCCCGCACCGCGTGGGACATGGCCACGGAAGGGACCTCGACCGCCATTCTGGTCGGCGGCGAACCCGGCGTCGGCAAGAGCCGGTTTGCGCGCGAGTGCGCGGTACGAGCGCTGGAGACGGGCGGGTTGGTGTTGCACGGACGTTGCGGTGAGACCGTGTCGCAGCCTTTTCAACCATTCGCGCTGGCTTTTGAGGCATTTCTCGATCACCCGAACACGAAGCTGGAAGACGACCTTGGCCTGTTCCCCTCCCGGCTGCAGCGCCTGTCGCCCCGGCTTCGCTCGATGTTGCCGTTCCTCGATGTGGAAGAGGAAGACGAGTTCGACGACACGCAGTTCCAGCTGTTCAACGCGATCCGCAGCTGGCTGACGGCCGCTTCGGCTCGAACGCCGATCATGCTCGTCATCGATGATCTGCAGTGGGCGAATGATGCAACCGCATCGTTGCTGCACTACCTGTCGGCGAACCTCGGGTCAGCGCATGTCTGTGTGGTTGCCACCTACCGAACAACCGAGGAGAGCGGGGCGGTCGCCCTCAAGGAGGCGGAAGAGGCCGCACACAGCGACCACGTGGACAACATCGTGCTGAAGGGTCTCAATCAGGACGGCGTGTCACAGATCGCCGACGCCGTCGACGTGGGGCCCCTCACGCAGGAGGCTCGCGACACCCTTGCTCGTCGCCTCTACGAGTTGTCGGGCGGCAACCCGTTCTACGCAATCGAACTTCTTGGGCTGGCAAAGGAGTTTGGCGCCGACGCGCTCGACTCGCGTCCGGCCGGCGGCCTCGAGGATCTGGTTAGAACGCGAGTTGAGCGGCTCGGTCCGATCGCGTCGGAACTGCTCGGGATCGCCGCCGTGTCGGGGTGGCGGATCCAGCTCGACGTTCTCTCGGCCGCATCCGGTCGAAATCGCAGCGAGTTGATCGACGCGTTGGAGGAGCTGGAGACGTCGGGCCTGCTCATCGAGGAGCCCAACCTGCCGGTTCGTTACCGATTCCAGCACGATCTCGTACGAACCTCGATCTTTGATGACCTGTCGCTGTTGCGACGGACCGAGAATCACCATCAGCTGGCGCACGCGATCGAACAGGTCCACGGTCTGGACAGCCATGAGGAGATCGATCAGCTCGCCTATCACTATCAACACTCGGACTACCCCGAAGATGCGGAGCCATCCGTTCGGTGCAGCTGGCTTGCCGGGCGCGAAGCGATGCGGCTCGCGGACTTTGAGAAAGCGGCCGATCACTTCCACCACGTGATTGCACGCATGGATCAGGCCGGTGTCGACGCGCCCGTGCCCCGCAGCGAGGTGCTCCTGACGACCGGCATCGCCCAACGAAAAGGTGGGATTCGAGGCGCCCGCAAGCTGCTGCTCGAAGCGGGCAGTCTTGCGGCGGAGACCGGTGCGGTGGACGTCCTTGTTCGGGCGGCGTTGAACAACAATCGCGGGTTCTTCAGCTCCGCCGGAATGACCGACCAACCGCGCGTCGATTTGCTGGAGCAGGCGCTGGCCGCCATTGGCCCCGACGACAGCGTTGAGCGGGCGGAGTTGTTGGCGAATCTCAGCGTCGAGCTGACATTCAGCGCGGATCAGGATCGGCGACGCGAGGCGTCCGACGAATCGCTGACCGTAGCCGAGCGCCTCGAGGACAAGGGTGCGTTGGTACACGTGTTGAACCGACGAGTCAGCTTCCTGTGGAGCGCAGCGGGCCTCGATGATCGGCGCGTGCTGTGTGCCCGGCTGACGAAGATCACCGACGAGCTCGACGTTGCGCAGTGGAAGTTCGGCGCAGCCAGCAACTCCTTTCAGGCCGCGATGGAATCGGGCGACATCGAACTCGCCGATCAGAGCATCGACCGCATGGTGGCGCTCACCACCGAGCTCGGGCAACCGGCCGTGGAGTCGTACCTGCGCATGCGGCAGTCGATCCGGCGAATCGTCGCGGGCGATCTGGCGGAGGGTGAGGAGCTGGCCCAGCAGTGTTTCGAGCTGTCCCAGGCGGCCGGCCACCCCGATGCACTCACCTTCTACTTCGCCCAACTCGTGAACCTTCGGTATCACCAGGGTCGTCTCGGAGAACTGATCGAGATTCTGGAGCGCGAAGTCGAGCGGGAGGCTGATCTTCCGTCGCTCAAGTCCGGCTTGGCACTCGCGTATGCCGAGGTGGGACGTCGCGAGGAAGCACGCACCTTGTATCTCAGCCTCGTCGATCTGGCGCACGACCTGCCCATGGACCTGAGCTGGCTGGTGACCCTCTCCGTGGCCACCGAAGTCGGCTTCACCATCAACGAAACAACCGGCGCCGACACGTTGTATGAACTGTTGCACCCATACCGCGACCAGTATGTGGACAACGCCACCAACTGGTTTGGTTCGGTCACTCGCCACCTCGCGATGTTGGAACACCTGCGCAACAACCACGCCGCGGCCGACGAGTTGTTTGCCGAGTCGGTGGAGCGCCATACCTCGCTCCCCGCACCGGCCTTGTTGGCCCGCAGCGAGATCGATTGGGCGACCAGCCTTGTGCGACGGGCGGAGCCCAACCGGGAAAAGGCGGAACGTCTGGTCGCCTCCTGTCGACCGCGAGCCGAACAGCTCGGCCTGCCAACGGTGCTCAGCCGCTGTGACGAGGTGGCGAACTAGGGTCTCCCCATGGCGAACGTGACAGGCGAGCAGCTGGTCGAGTGGACTCGTCGGGCGTTCCCTGATCGAGCACCGAAGACCCGCGCCGCTCATGCTTCCGGCATCTCGGTGACGGGTGTCTTCCGTCCGTCCCCCACCGGTGCCGCATTGTGTACCGCCCCCTTCCTCACTCGCGGAACGGTCGACGTGCTCGGCCGGTTCTCCAACGGCAGCGGCCGGGCAGCACAACGCGATCGCGACTCTGATGCCCGTGGTCTCGCGCTGAAGTTCTTCGCCGGCACAGCGGACGAGATGGACCTCGTCGCGATGACGTTGGCTCTGTTCTTCGTCGACCGACCCGAGGACTTCGAGGCCTTCACCGCCGCCAGCGTGCCGGTTCCGCGGAGTGAGTTCGAGGTGTCGTTCTGGGAGAAGATCAAACTCTCCGCCCAGTTGAAACTCCCTCCGGAGCCACCGGAGGCTGATCTCGACGCGGACCTGAGCCCTGCTCGTCTTGTCGAATACGCCAAGACACATCCGGAGTGCAAGACGGCCATCGGCATGTTGGCGGGACTGATCAAACCGGTGAGTTTGGGCCGAGCCACCTACCACGGAGTGCATACGTTCCTGATCGTGGACCCGGCGGGACAGGTCCGCCCGATTCGTTACAAATGGTCACCGCTCACGGGTTCACAGGACCTGGGTGATGACCTCGGCGACCGTGACCAGCACTACCTTCACGATGAACTACGGACTCGACTCGCCCGTGAACCCATCCGGTTCGCCCTCAACTTCGTGATGGCCGACCAGGGCGATCCGCTCGATCGACCGACCGCGTTGTGGCCCGTGGCGCGCCGTCGTGTCAGCGCGGGCACTCTCGAGCTCACCGACGTGGTCGAGGATCAGGAGTCCGGCGAGCGTATGGGCTTCAACCCCACGCGGGTTGGTGGCGGCTTCGAGCTGTCAGACGATCCGGTTCTCCGCGCTCGTGGCGCGGCCTACACCACATCGTGGGCGGACCGCGACGGAAGCTAACCCTGCGTCAGCTCTGGCGGCAGCGGTGTCGTGTGGAAGACACTCACTCGCTTCGTTGCTCTGGTGAGCGCCACGTACAACGCTCGCATTCCTTGCCGCTCCTCGGCGATGATCGAGCTCGGCTCGACCACCAAAGCAGCGTCCACCTCGAGTCCCTTGACGAGCTGCACCGGAACGAGGGTGACCTGCTCGTTGAGCCCGGATCGCGTGGCACCGCCATGGGCAATACCCGCGTCTCGCAGCGCGGCGTCGGCCTGTTCGAGCATCGATCGCGGAACGATAACGGCCAAATTGCCTGACTCGATGTGTGCGAGTTCCTCGCGAACCAACGCCGGTAGTTCCTGTTCAACGGAGGTGGCGCTGCGAACCACGGGCGGTGCACCTTCAACCCGGATGGCCACGGGAGGCTCGAGGTTCGGCGCGGCCGACGTGAGGACCCGAGCAGCAAGTTCCATCGCCGGCGCCGGGATGCGATAGCCGGTGCGGAGCTCGCGACGGATGGGCTCGTGTCGTTCGGGAAGGTGCTCGAGCACCTCATCCCACGAGTCGTGAGCCCAGGAACCCGTAGCTTGCGCAATGTCGCCAACCACGGTCATCGAACCGTTCAGCGAGCGGCGCGACATCATCCGCAGGGCCATGGGGGAAAGGTCCTGGGCCTCGTCGATCACGATGTGTCCGTAGGTGCGGACTTCGTCCTCGGACTTGTGTCCAGGTCGGAAACCGAGGTGGGCTCGGGCTTCGTCGAGCAAAGGAGCGTCGGGGAAGGTCCAGATCACTTGGTCGGCATGCGCGGAACGATCCCGATGGAGCAAGGCGAGTTCCGCGTCGTCGAAGAGGCCCCGGCCCGCGGCCCGCAACAGATTCTTGCTGCCGAACAGGTCGTGGAGAAGGTGCGCCGGCGTGAGCGTCGGCCACATCCATTCGAGGGTCTCGCGTAGTGGCATGGTCCGTCGCAGGCGATCTCGAACCGCTTCGGCACTGACCTCGTCGCGGGCACTGTTGGCGAGGGCCGCGAACACTTCCGTCTCGACGTATTTGCGGCCCGCATTGTGCGTGCGATAGCGGCGCTGTGCCTCCTTGACGATCAGCGCGCTCTCATGCACGGACAGATGCAGATTCTGCAGACCGAATCCGACGCGCAGGTCCTCGCGCAGCGGACGTTGACGCTGACGAACGGCTCGGCCGATGAGTTCGACCATCGCGAGGTCGCCCTTGAGCTCGGCGACGTCCTCGGGTTCGAGGCCATCCGTGCGCACGCGGGGCACGACAAGATCGGACAGAACGGCGAGTCGAACGCCGGATTCACCCAGCGACGGAAGCACCTGTTCGATGTAGGCGAGGAACAACCGGTTTGGACCGATCACCAGGACACCCTGGTCCTGCAGCGGGAACCGGTGGCTGTAGAGCAGGTATGCGGCGCGGTGGAGGGCGACGACCGTCTTGCCGGTGCCCGGACCACCCTGCACAACCAGAACGCCACGCAACGGTGCGCGGATGATCTCGTCCTGTTCACCCTGGATCGTGGCGACGATGTCACCGAGACGACCCGATCGTGCCGTTTCGAGGGCGGCAATCAGGGCGCCCTGACCCTGAATCCCCGACGCAGAAGCTGCCTGATCGTCGAGGCGGCTCAGGTCACCGAAGAACTCATCGTCGATGCCGAGCAGGCTCCGATTTCGCATCGCGAAGTGGCGACGCCGATGAATCCCGATCGGGTCGGCGCCTGTGGCCCGGTAGAAGGGCTCAGAGGCCGGAGCTCGCCAATCGACAACCACCGGATCCTGCGTGCGGTTCCACACACCCACGCGGCCGATGTACAGCGAGTCGTTGTGTTCCCCTTCGTGATCGATACGTCCGAACACAAGGCTGGCGTCGCCGATGTCGAGCTGGGCGAGCCGATCCACGACGTTTCCGGTGAACACTTCCCGCTCGAATCGGGCCTGATTGGTACCACCGGCCCCCACCTCGACGTTGCTGGAGAGTTTGCGCGCCATTGCCCGCGCATCGTCCAAACAGGCGTACGCGTTGTCTATATAGGCCTGTTCGGCGTCGAAATCGGGATGACTCACTGCGCTCCGGGAGCTGGGGGCGGGTATTTGGGGGATGTTCAGTGTATCCGTCTGGTTGCACGATTCTGCCGAGGCGGATTTTGGCCGGGCCCGTACGCTGGTCGCCGTGACTGCCCGCCCAGACTCCAACTTTCTCGCCGCCTGCCGTAGCCAACCGCACGAGGTGACACCGGTCTGGTTCATGCGCCAAGCAGGTCGCTCGCTCCCCGAATATCGCGAGATTCGTGGCCCCGGCAGCATCATCGACGCAATCGCAAACCCTGATCTCTCGACCGAGATCACGCTGCAGCCCGTACGCCGTTATGGAGTCGATGCGGCGATTCTGTTCAGCGACATCGTCACCCCCGCGCACGCCATCGGGTTCGGCCTCGACGTCGTCCCCGGAGTTGGTCCGGTGGTCGAGAAGCCGTTCGCCTCGCGTGACGATCTGCAGCGGTTCCGCCCGCTCGATGCCGAAGCCGACACGCCGTACGTTCTCGAGACGATCGACAATCTCGTCGCCGAACTCGACATCCCTCTCATCGGGTTTGCGGGGGCGCCGTTCACCGTCGCCAGCTACCTCGTTGAGGGTCGGCCGTCGCGGACCTACACGAAGACCAAATCCATGATGAAGGGTGATCCCGAGCTGTGGTTTGCGCTTGCGGACCGGTTGGCCGATCTCGCGATCGAATCGCTGCTGTCGCAGATCGCTCATGGCGCCGAGGCGGTGCAGCTGTTCGACTCCTGGGCGGGTGCGTTGTCGGCCGCCGACTACGAGAAGTACGCAATGCCCCACAGCGCCCGAGTCCTTGAAGCCGTGAAGGCGACGGGTGTGCCCCGTATTCACTTCGGCGTGGGTACGGGCGAGTTCCTTCACCTCATCGCCGCGGCCGGCGCGGATGTGGTGGGCGTCGACTGGCGGATCCCGTTGAACGTGGCCCGATCACGTGTGCCAGAAGGCCTCGCACTGCAAGGCAACCTCGATTCGTCGATTCTGGCCGCCCCGTGGGGCGTCGTCGCGGACGAAGTGGATGCCGTGCTGGCAGCGAATGGCGGGCATCCCGGCCATATCTTCAACCTCGGTCACGGTGTGCAGCCCGAGACTGACCCGACCGTGCTGGAGCGGGTCGTGGAGCGGGTCCACGCGTACCGTGGCTAAGCCCCGCATCGCGATCGTCGGTGGTGGCATCGCCGGCCTCGCCGCGGCTCATCATCTCGTCGGCGAAGACGTCGAGGTCCACCTGTTCGAAGCCGCCGACCGGCTGGGCGGCAAAATCGACTCCACGATGCTCGGCGCGGAACAGCTGCCGGCCGCGGCGGACAACTTTCTCGCCCGCGTGCCCCAGATGAAGGACCTCGCCCACGAGCTTGGGCTCGGAGACGAATTGATCTCCCCCACCGCGACGAACGCGTACATCTACCGCGACGGCAGCCTGCACCCGCTCCCGCCAACTTTGCTGGGAATCCCGGCCGATCTCGACGTACTGGCTGAGTCGTCGCTTATCTCCAATGCCGGCGTCGAGCGAGCCCGAGCCGATCTTTCCGCTCCCGACGATCGGCCCGAGGGTGACGAGTCGGTTGGGGATCTCGTGCGGCGCCGGCTCGGTGACGAAGTGCACGAGTATCTCGTCGACCCTCTGTTGGGCGGCATCAACGCCGGGGACAGCGATCGACTGAGCATCACGTATGGCGTGCCGCAGATTCGGGCCGCCCGCGATCGTGACGCGAGCCTGATCCGCGCCGCGCAGAACATGCGGTCCGGGCTCATCGTCGGTGCGCCCGTGTTTCTCAGCCTGCGCGGCGGCCTGCAGGTACTGATCGACGCGCTCGCCGACGAGCTCGAGCAGGACGAGTGGGCGACCGTGCACATCGACTCACCCGTAGCCGACCTTCAACGTGGCGAGTCGGGCTGGCAGATCGAGGGCGCGAGCTTCGATGCCGTGATTGTTGCTGTGCCTCCCGTACCGGCGTCCGCGCTGTTGTCGTCATGTGCGCCAGCTGCGGCCGCAGCCTTCGGGGCAATCGAGATGAGCTCCGTGGTAATGACCGTTATCGCGCTGGCCCCGGAGTCGCTTCCTGTCGCCTCGAACGTGAGTGGTGTGCTGATCCCCCGTCTTGAAGGGCTTCATGTCACGGCGGTGTCCATTGCCACCAACAAGTGGCCAGATCTCAGTGATCGCCAGATTCTGCGAGTCTCGGTTGGTCGCCGAACGGACACACGGTGGCGGTCGCTCGACCCAGACGAGCTGACCGCGATCGTGATCTCCGACCTGCAAACGATCTTCGGCTGTGCGATTCATCCCCAGGACGCGATCGCCGTCGAGTGGATCGACTCCCTTCCGCAGTACGACGTTGACCACGGACAGCGCATTGATGCAGTCGAATCCACTCTCGCCGCGGACTGCCCCGGCGTACACCTGGCAGGTGCGTCCCTGCGGGGATTGGGGCTTCCCGCATGTGTGCAATCGGGTCGTGATGCGGCCGATGCGGCGCTGTCCAGCATCCGCTGATCGAATGTGGTGTACTCGAAGGTTCAGGCGCAATACGGCGATGGATGGATGACGTGGAAGAACGCAAGAGCGAGCACCGCGAGACCGCGGCCCAAGCGGAAACTCAGGTGTCGGACGGGTCGAGGAACCCTGTAGCTGCCCTTTTCCGTGGACGTCGTCGCGATGCCGGTCCGGCCTTGGACTGGCATCAGGCCAAACAAGGAAGCGGACTCGAGCGACCAGACGAACTCCCGGATGGTGAGCCACACCTGAACGTCGACCGGACGTTTGTGTTCGCCGACCTCTCGGGATTCACACAATTCACCCGCACTCACGGCCCCCACGAGTCCGTGAAGCTGCTGGAGGAGTTCCGCCACATCACCCGTGAGGTCGCTGCCAAACGAGGCGTCCGGGTGGCCAAATGGTTGGGTGACGGCGTGATGATCGTCAGCGTCGACCCGACCGCGGCCGTCGCCTTCGGTGCGCATCTGATCCACCACTTCTCCCAAACTGATCTGCAGGTGCGGGTGGGGCTGGCGAGCGGAATTGCCCTGCTGTTCGAAGGCGACGACTACATCGGCGAACCTGTGAACCTGGCCGCCAAGCTGTGTTCAGCAGCACAGCCGGACGAGATTCTCGCGGCGATCGACACCGACGTGCTCCCCGACTGGGTCGAGACGACGAGCGACGTATCGGTTGATATCCGAGGCATCGGCCTGATTCGTGACATCCACCGACTGGCGCCTGTGCTGTAGTTCCACGACGGTCAGTGGCTGCAGCTGGGACCGTGCTCGTGGGCGATGTCCACGTCGATCTTCTTGCGGAGTCCGCCCTTCACGTCGAGCTGGACGCGGGATGCGAAGCCCATCAGGTTCGGAGCGACGTGGATCTTCACGCCGTCCGTTCGCACGGTCCGATACGGAGCGAGGTTCTTGCCTTTGAGATGCATGTCGACCGACACGTCAAACTTGGTGCGGCCTCAACCAATTGGCGGGACGAAGTCGATGGCAGCGATGCCGCCACGTTTCTTGATCAGGTCGACGGCGTCGGACGTGATGAACAGCTCCATGATGTCCTTTCGACAACTCGCGTTTGATCTTCAGTCTGACCAAACCCTCCCATTTTTCCCCCAAATTCCCAAAAAGGGGTCTGACCCCTTTTTGGAAAAAGG
>SHLQ01000221.1 GCA_004282895.1 Acidimicrobiales bacterium | reverse complement strand
TCGTTTCGGTCGCATCGCCGCGGGTGATGACACCGGCGACGTTGGCCACGATGTCAACCCGTCCGAATTCCTCGGCCGCGAAGGCAACCAGCGCGTCGCAGAACGCGGAGTCGGCGACGTCGCCGAGTTTGATCCGACAGTCACCGCCGGCGGCGCGAATGGCCGCCGCTGTGGCCTTGGCGCCTTCGGCGTTTCGACCGGTCAGAACCAGTTGTGCGCCTTCCGCCGCGAAGAGTCGAGCGGTGGCTGCGCCAATCCCCGACGTCGCTCCCGTCACGATTGCGGTCTTTCCCTCCAACGTCCCCATCAGCTGACGAACTCCGACGTCTCGGCGCGAGTTCGGCCGACGTAGTCCTCGAGCTCGGCCAGCGTGTGGTCGGGCAGCTTCGGCTCCTCGTATTCCGCGAGCACCTTCTGGGCCATCGCGATCCCCCGACTGTTGGCGTCGACACCACCCGTCGCATTCCACTGTTCATAGCTGTCGCCGTCCATCAGCTCCGGCATGAAGAACGCCGATTCGAAGTTGGCGAGTGTGTGATCGGTGCCCAGGTAGTGATCGCCGGGTTCAATCTCCCGGACCGCCTCCATCGCCGGGTCGAGTTCGTCCATCTGGAGGCCTCCGCCGAGCTTGTACATCATGCGCATCTGTTCACCGTCGAGCATCGCCTTGGCGTAGCTCTGACACAGAGCGGATTCGAGGTAGCCCGTGGTGGACAACACGAAGTTGGCGCCGGCCATCAGCACTCCATACATGTTGCGAGCTGACTCGTAGCCGGCCTGAGCATCGACCAGTTTCGAGGACGAGCAACCCCCGCTGCAGCGCCAGGGCAGCTTGTACCGCCGGGCGAGCTGGCCCATCAACATGTTGATGTGGTCGATCTCCGGTGTCCCGGCCAGAGGTGCGCCGGAGTTCATCGCCACGGTGGCTGTCCATTGTCCGTACACCGACGGCGATCCCGGTCGGACCAATTGCATGAACGCGACACCAGCCAGCGCTTCGGCGCTGAGCTGAGCGACCGCACCGACCGTCGACGCGGGTGTGCTCGCACCGCCGAGCACGAACGGGCTGAACAACATCGCCTGATTGCTGGCGCCATAGACCTTGACGGCATCGAGCATCGTCTGATCCCACACCAGTGGGGAGTTCGCATTCGCCAGTGACGTGCTGACGCAGTTGTCCCTGACGAACTCCTGTCCGTGCACGATGCCCATCATGTGCAACGACTGTTCGGCGCGTTCGCGCGAGGTCACCGATCCCATGAGTGGTTTGTCGCTGAGCTGCAGCAGGCTCTTGGTCATTTCGAGATGGCGATGCGGGACAGGAATGTCCATCGGCTCGACGAGCACCCCGCCGGCCATGTGCATCGATGGCTCCAACTGCGCGATCTTGGCGAAGTTGTCGAAGTCTTCGAGCGTGGCGTTTCGCCGCTTGTTGTCCATGTCGAGGACGAAGGGTGCGCCATACGCGGGAACGAACGCCGTCTTGTTGCGCCCGATCGTGATGTCATGACCCGCCGTCCGCGAGTGCATCGTGTACGTCTCCGGCGCCGTGGAGATGAGCTCCATGAGCTGTTGGCGGTCGATGTACACGCGGTAGCCGTCGACCTTCGCTCCCGCCGCCTTCCACATGGCGATCGACTCGTCGTCGCGGAAGTCGATACCCACCTCTTCGAGGATGCGACAGGACGCGTCGTGCACCCGGTCGAGTTCCTCATCGCTGACGACATCGAGGAAGGGTAATCCCCGGGTCAACTCCGGCAACCAGCGCACGCGCCGGTCCTCTCGCGCCTGGCGTCTCGCATCACGACCGCGACGAGCCATCAGGCGCCTCTCTCGACGAGGGCGCTGGAGAGGGTGTCGCGCAGGGCGGCCAAGACCTCATCGTTCACGGCCGATCCGGTTCGAATCACCTCGGTCAGCTCCGGAAGGTCGTGGGGTCCGTCCGCCCACACCATCATTCCCGCCGTCATGTTGCGCGGGTTCAACGCACTCACGCCGAGGCCGGACTCCACCGCCGCTTGCACTCCGGACAACATCGGGCATTCGAGCACGGTGCGCCACCGCACCCCCGCCCGCCGGAGGGATTCCTCGGCGGCATCGAGGTAGACGAGCCCGGGGCCGAACGACACGACCGGCACAACCTCGTCGGTTGGAAACGTGTGGTCGGTGGCATGCACCCACTCGAGAGGTTCGCTCCAGAGCACCACATCACCAGGTTGAATATCGCCCGTCGGAATCTGGACGACCGCCAGATCGACCTCGCCGTCCTCCAGCCACTCCTTCACCGATCCGGACAGATGCACCCGCACATCCAGTCGGATCTGGGGATACATCCGGGCAAAGCGGGCCAAGACGTCGGCGAGGGCGCCGCCGCGCAGGTCCTCGTTCGTCCCGAGCCGGACGACCCCTTCGAGGTCGCTGCGGCTGAGATGTTCCACGGCTTCGTCGTGGGCGTCGATGATCCGCTCGGCGTAGAGCAGCAGATCCTGTCCGTCGGGCGTCGCCTCTATGTCCTGACCACGTTTGACGAGATCGTTGCCCACGCGCTCCTCGAGGCGTTTGATCTTCCAGCTGACCGCACTCTGGCTCATGCCGAGTTCGGCCGCGGCCTCGGTGAACGTCCCCGTCGCCACGACGGCCCGCAGTGCCCGGAGTGATTCGACGTCCAGCTTCACCAAATCGAGCGTATGACACAACTTGACGACAATACAAGTCTTGTATGACACTTCTTTCTGAGCTGAAGGAGTTGCATGCCTACCTTTCACGGAGCGATCGTCGCGCTCGCCATGCCGATGACACACGCGGGCGAGACCATCGACGAATCGGCACTGCTCGACCACATCGACTGGTTGATCGAGGCCGGCGTTCACGGGATCCTCGTGTTGTCCGGAACCGGTGAGTACGCATACCTGCGCCCCGAGGAACGACGCCGCGTCGTGGAACTGACGCTCCCCCACATCAACGGCCGCGTTCCCACCATGGTGCAAACGTCGGAGATGAGCCTGACCGACACCATCGATTCCTCCAAACATGCGGTCGACCACGGCGCCGAAGCCGTCATGGTTCTGCCGCCGTGGCTCGAAAGCCCCTTCGAACGGGGTGTCCTCTACCACTACGAACGGGTGGCGCAGGCAGTGCCGACCGACATCGTGCTGTACAACACCCCGGCCGCAAGCGGCGTGGAGATCACGCCGTCGATGTATCGCAAGCTGCTCGCCATCGACAACATCGCCTACATGAAGGACAGCCAGGGCGACCTGGCCCGTATTCAGAAGCTGGTGGCGATCAGTGAAGGCACAAATGCGAGTGTGTTGTGTGGAGTCGATCCACTTGCGCCGTATGCCCTTCAGGCCGGTGCCGTCGGCATGATCTGGGGCACGGCGAACATCATGCCGCACGAGTGCGTCGAGCTCGTCGAGCTCATCGCCGCGGGTGAACACGCGAAGGCACTGGAACTGTGGAAGCTGATGTGGCCGACCCAGGCCTTCATGTGGGAGAACGAACTCGACGTCGGCTTCCTGCCGGGAGTCAAGGCTGCGACGGAAATGGTGGGCCGCACGATGGGTCCGGTTCGTCGTCCGCAGATGCCGGTCACCGGCAGCGCCCGACTTGCGATCGAAGCCTGCCTGTCCACCCTCCCCTACAACGGCATCGATCGCAGCCGCCTGAAATTCCGTGAATGGTCCGACGAGCAGGACTGGCTTGTACGCAGTACCGAGCAGCGCCCCGCTGCAGGAGGAAACCACCAATGACCACGTCGATGACCCCCGCCGCCCAACTGGCTGCGTCGCTGCACCTTCCAACCACCGCGGTGATCGGTGGGCGCCCGGTCGCTGCTGCGTCCGGCAAGACGTTCGCCACGATCAACCCGGCGACCGGCGAGGAGCTGGCGCAGATAGCCGCCTGTGACTCGGTCGATGTCGATCGGGCCGTGGCTGCAGCTCGCGCAGCATTCGACGGCCCGTGGGGCCACATGAGCCAGGGCGACCGCAAGCGGTTGATGCTGCGGTTCGCCACACTGATCGAGGCCCACGCGACGGAACTGGCCACCATCGAGACCCTCGAGGGCGGCAAACCAATCGACGACACAGCCAACATCGATCTGGTCGAGTCAATCGATGTCATCCGTTGGCACGCCGAAGCCGCAGACAAGGTCAACGACCTCCTGACCCCGAGCGGACCGGGCGTGGTTTCGATGATTGTTCGGGAGCCGATCGGCGTAGTTGGTGTCGTGCTGCCGTGGAACTTCCCGCTGCTGATGGCGGCGTGGAAGCTGGGCCCGATCCTTGCGACCGGCAACACGTGTGTCCTCAAGCCTGCGGAACAGACTTCGATCACCACCGTTCGTCTGGCCGAGCTCGCCGTGGAAGCAGGAATCCCCGACGGCGTCATCAACGTGGTGACCGGCTTCGGACCGAGCGTCGGTGAGCCACTCGGTCGACACCTGGACGTCGACGCCGTGTCGTTCACAGGATCCACGGAAACCGGCCGCCGGTTCCTGCATTACAGCGCAGAGTCCAACCTGAAGGAGGTTGTCCTCGAATGTGGCGGCAAGAACCCATTCGTCGTTATGGCGGACGCCGACAACCTCGACCGCATCGCCGACCACGCCGCCACGTCAATCTTCTGGAACGGCGGGCAGAACTGTTCGTCGAACTCTCGCCTCATCGTCCATCAGGCCGTGAAGGACGAGCTGCTTGAGCTCATTGTTGAGAAGGCCCGCGATTGGCCCGTGGGTGATCCGCTCGACCCGGAGACCCGCATCGGCGCGATGATCGAAGCCGACCATCTCACCAAGGTGCTCGACAACATCACCTCCGCCAACGATGACGGCGCCGAGTGTGTGCT
>SHLQ01000005.1 GCA_004282895.1 Acidimicrobiales bacterium | reverse complement strand
ACCCGACATCGGCCCGGTGACGTCCCGCTTCGCAACCATCTCCGACCTCCATCTTGGGCTGCCCGGCTACGGCGTCGCCCGCACCACCCCGGATACGGCAACACCGTCGAGCCTGTTTCGTGCCGCCGTCGCCGCGGCTCATGAGGCGCAAGCGTGGGGAGCGGAACTTCTCGTGATCAAGGGCGACATCACCGACAAGGGCCGCCATGACCACTGGCATGCTGCGGCCGCACTGCTCGACGAGGTCGACATACCCGTTGCCGTCGTGCCCGGAAACCATGATGCGTTCGCGGAAGCGGACCAGCCACCCACCGAGGCGATCGCCGAACTCGGGCTGGCATCGGACGAAGTTGGTGTACACGACCTCGTCGGCGTTCGAATCATCACGGCCCACACCCACATCGACGCCAAGGGTCGAGGAACGCTGCGGTCCAGCCGCGACCACATTCTGGACGCCGCGTCCTCGGTGGACTCCCCCGTTTTCCTTGCGATACACCACAACCTCCAGCGCTCGCCCCTCCCCTGGTTCATTCCGGCTGGTATCAGTTCCATCGAAGCTCGACCTTTCGTGGGGCAGCTCGCCGACCTGAACTCCAATGTCTTCATCAGTTCAGGGCACAGCCACCGAAACCGTCGCCACCACATTGGGCCGAAACGTTCGGTTCTCTACACCGAGGTGTCGGCAACATCGGACTACCCCGGCGTGTGGGCCGGTTATGAGGTATCGGACACCACGATTCGTCAGACCGTGCGCCGAATTGCTCGTCCGGACGTGGTGGAGTGGACCGAACAAACCCGACGGATGGTCGGTGGCATCTGGCCCTACTGGACCCAGGGTCGCCTCGATGATCGCTGTGTGGATCTGACGCTCCGATAGCGCGCCGCCCATTCGATCTACGATCCCCTCATGGATCTGGATCTCACCGAATCGGAACTGCGAGTCCTGGCGTCGCTGATCGAGAAGGAACGGGCGACACCGGACAACTATCCGCTCACCACCAACAGTCTCGTCAGCGCCTGCAACCAGAAGACCAGCCGCGACCCGGTAACCTCACTCTCGGAGTCCGACATCGATGCGGCGATGCTGTCGCTTCGGGACCGCGGCCTGGCCCGGAGCCTCCGTCCCACCGGCTCACGAGCGTGGAAACATCGTCATGTCGTGCCGGAGGCGATCCCACTCGGTGACGACGAACTGGCCGTTGTAGCCGTACTTTCCCTTCGTGGCGCCCAGACGAGCGGTGAGCTCCGCACTCGAACCGAGCGTCTGCACCCCTTCGAGTCGGTGGAGGAGGTCGACGAGACGTTGACGCGACTGGCGCAACGCGAGCCGTCCCTGGCCATGAACGTGGGGCGCAGTCCCGGCCAAAGTCAGGACCGTTGGGTGCAACTGCTGGGCGAGACCGGCCACACGCTCGAGCCTGCCTCGCCGCCCACGTCCCATGCGCCCTTGCACGGCGGGCGACAGCGCACCGACGTTTTCCGCCAGCTCCACGCCGCCGACCTCTTCATCATGCCCAATCCCTGGGATCGCGGCTCAGCCCGGCTCCTTCAGGAGAAGGGTTTCCCTGCCCTGGCGACCACCAGCTCCGGGTTCGGACGAGCGATCGGCAAAGACGATCAGGAGGTCACCCGCGACGAACTGGTCGCCCATGTCGCCGATCTCACATCGTTCATCACCGTTCCGCTCAACGTGGACAGTGAACGGCTCTTCCCGGACGAACCCGGCGGGATCACCGAGACGGTTCGTCTGCTCGCAGCGGCCGGCGCATCGGGGCTGTCGATTGAGGACTACAACCCGCAGACGTCGTCCATTGACCCGATCGGCGCAGCAACAGAAGCGGTAGCCGAGGCCGTCGAAGCCGGCGCGGCCCATGACATCGTGCTCACCGCACGCGCAGAGAACCTGCTGTACGGCGTCGACGATCTCGACGACACGGTGGAACGGCTGGCCGCCTACGGCGCCGCCGGGGCCGAGGTTCTCTATGCACCTGGCCTGGCGGATATCGATCTGATCGAACTGGTCGTCGATTCGGTGGACCAACCCATCAACGTCCTGGCGCGACCCAACGGACCGTCGGTGGAGTCGATGCGAGCGGTTGGGGTTCGCCGGGTGTCCATCGGCGGCGCCATGTTCAACGCCACCGCAGCCACACTCCGCGCCGCGGCCGACGAGCTGTTGTCTTCGGGAACGTCGACCTACGCCGCCCGCTGAACGGCGCGGTTGAACCAATCGCCTCGTACGCTCGCATCATGGCAACCTCGATCAGCGTGTGGTCCGACTTTCTTTGACCATGGTGTTACGTCGCGGCCGTGCGCCTCGACGATTTCGCGGAATCAGCGGGAGACCGCATCGAGATCGACTGGCGGTCGTTCCTGCTCCGGGTGGAGCCCAAGACCGGTGATCGCGACAAGTTCATCGAGTACACCCAAAGCTGGCTTCGCCCGGCCGAATCCGAACCGCGTGCGAGGTTCCAGGTGTGGGCGTCCAAGGCCGATCAACCGTCCTCGAGTGTCCCCGCGCAGGTCGCATTCAAGACCGTTGAGGCTGGTTGGCCCGATCTGGCGATGGCCTTTCACCACCGTCTGCTCGAGGCCTATTTCTCCGAGAATCGCAACATCGCCGATAGCGACGAGCTCGTCAATCTGGCGGTCGAAGTGGGGATCGATCGGGAGGAGTTCGAGGAATATGCGCGTGCTCATGCTGACGAGATGACGCAGAAGGTCATCGAAGATCACAACATGGCGATGGAGAACAGTGTTACTGCGGCACCAACGGTCGTGTTCGCCGATGCATTCGCCGTCCCGGGCGCGCAGCCCGTCGAAACCTACGACCGCATTCTTGATGCGATCGAGTCGCGTCAGTCCTGAGTTGTCTGGGACACTTCGCACGGATTCGCTAGGGTCTGCCACGTGCAACGGCGTCGCGAATTGATCGCTCTGGGATGAGTATCACCTTTCAACCACAGTTCATTCGCCAGGACTCCTCCGTGCCGTTGCGGTCGATGGCACTCGGCTGGATGCTCGGAATTATCGGTGTACTTGCCGAAGCCCCCGTGCCGAGCCGATTCTGGGTTGGGGTTGGGATCACCTTGCTCGCTGGTGGCCTCCTCGCCATGACTCTGAGCACCACTCGCAGCGTTCGGATGATGATCGGTGCAGCAGCCGGTGGCGCGGCGGCATGGTTCGGTTACCGGTTCGCAGTCGTTGACCGGCTTCAGCCGTGGATCGACGATGACACCTTCGGCATTCTCGAACGCGACCACCTGTCCACGCTGGCCATCGGTTTCAGCATCTTCGTGATTGGCCTTGGCGGCATGCTCGAAGCGGTGCGAGCACAATCGGAACCGGGACGGTCACCGTTGCCGATCCGCATCGTGTTGCTCGCGATCGGGGCAGCGATAGCGGCGGCGGCCTGCTCGTTGTTCGAGGTGTCGAGTGGAATCACCATGCTGGTGATGTTGGCGGTTGTGCTTGCATTGGGAACACTCACGTGGCTTCGCCAGGAGCGGGCGCCCAGCGACTTTCAGCCGACGCCGTAGAAGTCGCGCCAGTATTCCGTCATTCCCTGCAGCGGCTGCACACCATCCCACTTGTCCTTGACATAGGTGGCGCTCAGCGTGAACTCGTCGGAGAAACCCTCCTCGGCCCGGTTGGTGATCTTGCCGCTTCGATCGGCGTGGGTCACGAGTTCGCGGTTGGACTTGCGCATCTTGTGCCATGCAAACGAATCGATGACCCAGACCGTGCGGCCGGCCGCCTGGGCCGTGGCGCAGATGTCGGTGCCATAACAGTGGAAACCCGGCATGGAGGCATCGAAGTCGACCGAGCGGTCGCGCACGATGATGATCAGCTCATCGACGACGTCAACCTGATGGGGCAGAATCCCGAACGCTCGGTACCCGTGCGGGTCGGACCAGTGCCCGATGCCGGTCTCCCCTCGATCGATCGAACCGCGGGCGCGCCCGGCGATACCGGCAACCGCCCAGAACGGATCGAGCTCATCGAGCTGGGCGAGGGCGTGTTGGGTTCGGGTCACCCACCCTTCGGGGAGGTACACGTCGGGGTGCAGGTACACGATCGGCCCTGATTGTTGCGAGGTCGTTGCGTTCGCATACAGAGGGCCGATCCCATCGCCGGCCGCATTGTCCGTGTTGTTGATCACCTCGAGTTCGAGCGCGCCGCTTCGGACATCGGGGCTGGCTCCAAGATTGTGGGCATACTCGTCGAAGTCGACAACAACGGTGACCGCGGCCAGCGGTGTGTCGGCCTCGAACGGCTCCCGAACCTCCAGTGGGTCGTAGACCAGGTGGTGCTGTCCGGAAACAGCCACATCGGGTTCCCAGCTGTAGCTCGTGGACTTCAGCGGGTAGTTGATGACGCTCTGCACGCTCAGCGGACCCTGATCCGATGAGAGGCGCCGAATCGGGCGTTCATCGGGACGGTAGACATAGGCGGAGTCCATGGCGAAGATCGACCGATGACGCTCCGGCCCGAACAGATCGGCTCCGTCATGTTTCGCACCCGTGGCAGCGTTGGTCATACGCAGGATCGTCGGCACGATGTCCGTGACGCTGCGGACGAATCGCTGCCGTGGTGGTGGCGGCGAGCTGCCGTACACCGACGGCGGTGTGAAGAAGATCAGCGGGACATGCAACAGGTCTTCGTGCATGCGACCGCAATGATGTACGCGACCGAGCTCGGGATCGAAACCCTCACCGTGGTCGGAGACGATGGCCACGATCGTGTTGTCGAGGTCAACAACGTCGAGCACCTGGTCGAGTGACCGGTCGAGCCGTCGCAAACCGCTGTCATATTTTGCGATGATCTGCTCGGTGAGGTTGGGCACGTCGTCGGCCAGCTCGTTCCAGACCTCCGGCCCATCCCGGAAATCGTGAAGTCGTTCGTCGAGCGGCCCATCGAGGAAGTGCTCGGTCGCTCGGTAGTAGGGCCGGTCGAGGTTGTAGTCATGGGCCAGGTTCGTGTGCAGCATCATGAACCACGGTGTGGGGTCTGACTGCCACCGGTTCAGCAACCGGCGAGCCTTGTTGAGTGCCTTCCAATGCTGGTCGTGGGGGTACCACTCGTACCGGTCGAAGCCTTCGTTCCAGCCGAAGTGATTCCACTTTTTGGGACGGCGCTTGAGCCCGAGACCCTCCAGCGTTTCGACACTGATTGCGTCGGACACCAGGTTGCCGTTGTTCCCGATCCCGACGGTTCGATGTGTGGCCCGCAGCGCTCCCGCAATTTTCTCGGTGGTGAACTTCCGACTGTGGTCGATGAGCCCATGTCGATCCGGGTTCTGTCCCGTGATAATCGACGCACACGCGGGAAGGGTCCACCCTGCGGTCGAGTAGCAGCGGTCGAACAGCGTCCACCCCGGACGCGCCTGCAACCGGCGCGTCAGATGGTGGGTGGTGATGCGGTTGTAGCCGAACAGGTCGAGATGATCGGCGCGCACGGTGTCGGCGATGATCAGCAGCACGTTCGGGGGTGTGGTCGACACGCGAGTCAGTTTCGCACATGGGTCACGACCTGCTTCGCACCGCGTAGCGTGTGCGCCATGTCGATCCTCGTCATCGCCAACGACGTGATCCCCGGCTTTGGGGTTCCGGTCGCCGCCCCCGGCATCCGAGCGGCCGGTTTGGTGGCGGGACTACGGGCCCATGGCTTCGAAGTGGAAACCACCGTGCCCGAGACCATCATCGAGATCGTCACGGATCCGGCGCAACCCGTCATCCCACCGCCGGCCGTGACCGTGGTGAATCCGACCGATCTGCACGAGTTCATCGTGGCAAATTCGTTCGAGACCGTCGTCTTCACCAATGCAAACATGGCGCCGCACCTGCATCCCGTGCCGGGCACGAGGTTCGTGTTCGACATGTTCGCGCCGAAGATCCTGGAGCTGCTGTCGAGCGGCCGCACCGACCGGGATTGGGCCCGTGAGGCGCGTCGCAAGGAGCGCGCCCTCGCGTTGGCCGACCACGTGTGGGTCAACGGGCATCGCAAGTTGGGGTACGCGCTTGGGTGGCTTCTACGCCCATCTGTCGATCGCATCCGCACGGAGGAACTCGGGCTGGCCCGCCTCGTCACCGGAGATCCGATGCAGTACGTAACCACGGTCGAGATGCCGGTTCCGCTGCCGGCAGGCACGGAGGTTCGCAGCCAAAGGCCGGCCGCCGGCGCGCTTCGCGTCGGCGTCGCTGGGTATGTCCAACGCTGGAGTGCACTCGACGATGTGCCAGCCGCATACCACGCGGCGACTGCCGCCGGGCACGAGTTGCATGTGCTGCAACCGGAGCACTGGGGCGGGTCTGCACCCGACGCCGAGCCCGTCGCGGATCCGGCTGGAGTACATCGCCATGACGGGCCGCTCGGGTATTCCGACTTCGCGGCGTGGATCCAGTCGATGGACGTGATGGTTGACGTGTTCGCCCAAAGCGCAGAGCGTCACATGGCGATGATCACCCGTTCGGCCGTCGCACTTCGTTTCGGCGTACCGGTGATTCACGGGGTCGATAGCGAGATCAGTGACCTGATTCGTGCCTACGACGCCGGCTGGGTCGTCGAAGCAGATGACGATGATGCGTGGAGTCGCGCGTATGCGGAGTGCGCCGACGCCGAGGTGTTGGCCCGCAAGCAACGGGGCGCCATTCGTGTGTCGGCGGAACGGTTCGCGCCGGATTCCGCGTTGGCGGAGGCGGCGAAGAAGCTGGGCCTCCCGACATGACGACGTCGATCGCTCCCGAGTTTCACGTGGTGTTTCCCCTTTGGGGACCCGTTGGCGGCGTCGTCAAGATCCTCGATTACCTTCACCACACCGTGGACGTCGGCTTCGAACGCGCCGTGGCCTGGGGCCCACCACTCCCGGGCGACAAGGCGCCGATTCGCGAACACGCCGCGTACCGCAAGGCCCAGGAAGATCCTCGGATCTCCTTCGGGCTGTTGAAGGACCTGACGTTGCCGAAGGACGCATGGGTGCTCTTCTCCGAGCCTTCGCAACACCCTGACATCGAGCGTGCGCTCCCACCCGGGTCCGACCGCCACCACGTCATTCACCTGGTGCAGAACACCCGCCACGCAAATCCCTCCTGGCACCTCGGCTTTCCCTATCTGCTGCTCCACCGCCCGGTCACGCGAATCTTTGTCACCAACGAAGTCGCGGAAGCGGTCGAGCCGGTGGCCAACAAGAGATTCCCGGCCATCACCATCGTGGAGGGCCATGACTGGCCGTTCTTCTCCATGACGTCTCCCCGGGATGCTGAGGGCCCGATCCGGGTTGGGTACATGACCTGGAAGTCGACCATCGGGGATCGCGTGGCCGATCGCATGGCGGCGGATATGAACTACACGTTCCGCGCCATTCGCAAACCGGCGACGTGGGTCGAGTTGCGCGAGCTGTACCACTCGACCGATGTACTTCTCTGCGCCCCCGGACCAGAGGAGGGCTTCTACCTTCCCGGACTCGAGGCGATGGCCGCCAGCAATGTCGTGGTCAGCGCGTTCGTCGGCGGCAACAAGGCATACCTCCGAGAGGACGAGAACTGTCTGCGGGCCGAGTTCGAGGACGTCGACTCTCACGTCGCTGCGCTTCATCGACTGCGGGACGAGCCCGACCTCTGGGACCGGCTGCTAACCGGGGGCCACGCCGCAACCGAACGGCACACACTCGAACGGGAACGGAACGAGTTCGCGGCCTTCATTGCGACCCTGAACCACTCCGATTGAGCGGTCGCGTACCCTAACGCCAGAGGAATCATGGATCAGGACCCCGAAGATCAGGCTGTCGGCTCACTCCCGACCGATAGTGAGAACGGCGAAGACCTCGGCTTGATACCCGCGGGACCGATTTCGGAACACGAAGTGGTCGAGCTCGACTTCCTTCGATACGAATCAGCCCACCTGCAGGCCCGAGTCCGCGACCTCGAAGACCAACTGAAGGACGCGGTTCGCGAACGCGACACGATCCAACACGAACGGAACCTGATGGCCCAGGACTTCCGCTGGACATTGAATCGACTGGCCTCCTCTCCGGCCGGACCGGCGCTGAAGCGCATGGAGGGCTTCCGCACCCTGCTCGACAAGTGGGCTCCCGACGCCTTATGACCGCGTGCGCCCGATACGTCGGCCGGCTCGGCGGTGACGGCATCGATGACTCCCTGTCCGGTCCGGAAACGATTCAGCTTGCGTTCTCCAGTGACGTGTTGATCATCGAGGATCCGCTGTCGTTTCCGTGGGGTCTCGCATCCGACGACGACTGGTTCACCGGGGTGGCCGTCGACCTCCGGCATTGCTCCGAGGAGAACCTGATCGCGCTCTACGAAGTGCTTCCGCTTCTGACACCCAGCGACAAACTCGTTCTTCGTGACGACCAGCGCGACGAGGTGCTGGGCCGACTTCGTTTGCCTGACTCCGTGGCACTTGCGGAGATCCCGGCCGATATCGACGCACTGCGCAATGCCGACAAGGCCTCACAGGTGCTTTTGCGTGAGGGTGTGGGGCGGGCAATCGTCGAAGGCCTGCGGAACGTCGACACCGATGGTTGTGTTGTCGACTGCGCTCCTCCCCACCGGTGGTTGTCGGCCATGATCCCGCGAGGACACGAGTACGTCTCGACGCTCGAGCTTGAACAGGTCGACGAGGGTTCGGCCGACGTGCTCGTCCAGTGGGGTGCCTCGAGCGACGTTGCGCTCCTTCGGCGCGCACAACGATCACTTCGCGCCGACGGACTGCTCGTCTTCGTGCTCGACGCGGCCGACGTAGCCTCCGCGTCCGCGCGGGCGAACGTGCGGGACCTTCTGTCCACCATCGATGACACCTTTGGCCAGCATCATGTAGTCGAGCTGGTCTGGGGGTTGCGCGGCCGTCCCGGTACCCCACCGGGCGGAGCGGTGATCGCGATTCGACCGCTTCGCACCGTCGGCTGATGAACCCGCTGATCGTTGCCGGGTTTCACCGGAGTGGCACGTCGGCGATCGCCCGTTCGCTTCACCTTGCAGGCCTCTTTCTCGGGGACGACCTCCTTGGGAGCGAACCGTCGAATCCCTATGGTCACTTCGAGGACAATGAGGTGATCTCGATTCACCAGGAGATTCTCGAACTCAGCGGCACCGATTGGAAGTCGCGTGAGCCTTTCGACACATACGTTCCCGGTCGGATCTGGGATTCGATGCGGCAGTTCGTGGCCTCGAGAAACGCTCGACATGAATCGACCGGCGAGCCGTGGGGATTCAAGGACCCTCGGGTGTGCCTACTGCTCCCCATATGGCTGCACCTGGTGCCGGAGGCGGAGATTCTGATCGTCTTTCGCAATCCGTCGGAGTGTGTGCGCTCGTTGCACATGCGTCATTCACGACAGCTGGCTGCGCAACGGGGGCCAGGGCTCGTCCACCGGGATTTCTGGTCGATCACGGACCTCGGCGTACGGATGTGGATCAACTATCACCGGGTGCTGCTCTCGTCCCTCCCCGATCAGGCCCACGTCCATGCGGTCGACTTCAGCGACCGGGCGGCCGTCGGTGGAATCGTGTCCACGGTGAACGATCGATGGGACCTCGGCCTCGACCCGGCGCACGAGACGGCATTGGATCCCTCACTCGGTGGTAGCCGAGTCGATCCGATCCGGGTGATCGACGCGACACTCATCGCGGAGGCGACCTCGATCTGGCGCCAATTGCAGGCGTTGGCCTCCTCATCGGCCGAGCTGGTGGCCTCCGCATGACCGGTCCGCAGTTTCTCTGTATCGGTGCCCAGAAGGCCGGAACGACCTGGCTTCACCGTGCGCTCGAACTCCGGGAGGACGTGTGGCTGCCACCCGTAAAGGAGCTCCACTTCTTCGATGAAAAGATCGAGGAGACCCGTCCCTGGTTCGTATTGCGGCATGCGACCGACGCCCCCGCGGTTCGATGGCGACGCCAACTGGCAACGGAGCGTCGCTTTCGCGCGGACTCGCTCGTGCGTGTCGACACCGCCCGCCGGGAGTGGTGCGGGCGGTACTTCTTCGGCGAACCATCCCCCGCTTGGTACGGCTCGCTTTTTCCAGAGGGCATCATGAGCGGCGAGATAACGCCGGACTACGCCACGCTCAACGATGAACAGATCGCTCGCGCAGTCGAGATGTGCCCGCATCTGCGGGTGATCTATCTGCTGCGCAATCCGGTCGACCGGGAGTGGTCGGCGGCGCAGATGGCGATGCGTAGTGGGCGTCGGAGCGCGGATTCCGTACTGAAGGGCAGGCACCTGCAGAGCCGTTATCTTCGCAACCTCACGCGGTGGAAGCGGGCCTTGGCTCCAGGCAACCTCTACATCGGCTTCTACGAAGACCTACAGGAACGACCCGAAGCCTTGCTCCGCGACATTCTCGGCTTCCTCGAGGTTTCCGCAACCGACGTAACGCTCCCCGCAGGCCGACCGAATGCAGGCAACATCGAAACGATCCCGCGCGAGTACGCCCGGATATTGGCTCAGCGGTTGTACGACCCAACGGAGCAGCTCCTGGCGGTGCTGAACGGCCCCGTCGCGGCATGGGTGGCGAACGCCGAGCACCTGCGGTCGATCGAGGCTGGGCCGGATCTTCCGTATCCGCTTGCACCCCCAGAAGGTGTGGCCGACCGTGTGGAACTCAGCAGCGTGCGGCTGTAGGAGACACGTCTAGCCGGCCCACAGAGGTTTCACGTTCTCGCCGATCTCGTGGTCTTTTGGCAACCACTTCTCCACGACCTCGAGGAATCGTTGGTGGGGGGCGAGGAAGGTCAGTCGAAGCCCCTGTTGACCGGCGGGAGCCGGATCGATACCCAGCACCTCAACATCACAGAACTCGAGACCGAGCTTGAGTCGGGCACGGGAGTGCATCGGGAAGTCGTAGCTGTCGTCGATCAGCACCTTGATGCCGTCGATCGACAGATTCTCTGACGTGATGTAGACGCGATGGGTCGTGACCCGACCGAACGACCCCTTGGTCGCCCAAATCAGCTCACCGTTCACGCTGGTATCAACCCGCTCGAAGAAACGCCTTTCCATACCCATGTGATCGGCAGGTTTCAAAAAATCCTGAGCACTGTGAGTGGAGAATTCGAGCGACCAGGAACGCTCGAAATCCAGGAGGAAGCCCAGTTTCGCACCCCGGTTATGCGACACTGATTCGCATGAATATGAAGGCGTTGTCGCTCGCTGGTGGCGCACTACTCATCTCGGTTGTCGGTCTTTGGCTGCTATGGACCAACACGGACACCAGCGCTGAGGCCTGGGCACTCGCTGGTGCTTCGGCGTTGGCCGCGGGTCTGATGGGTCTGCTTCTGGTGTTCTATCTGGAGATTGTGGATCGCTCCCGTCGCGACGAGGCGGCCGCAGCGCAGCGCCAGATGCTGAGCCTCGAGCAGGACCTTGCGGTCGTTCGAGATGTCACGAACTACTGGGTGTCGCACGTCCAACCAGCGGTCAGTCATTTCCGCCACGCGGCTACCGACGATCTCGTCGATGCGCGCGGCGTGCGGGCCGAGTTCCTTTCTCAGGACCAAAGCGAAGAGCTCAGCCACTCCGGTCGCGAGCTTCGAGAACTCGTCGTCAACGGCGTGCACTTCCCCTTGGAATCCGCTGGCCTCTTCACCCGGGAGGAAGGCACACTGCCGGGAGGTGTTCGAGCATCACTGGCCGAGATGCTGGACGAGTTGTGGGAGTTTGATGCTCGAACTCCCGATCAGGCTCGACAAACCGCCCAGCGGGTATCCGTCGTGGCGCTCTCATCCCACAGTGAGCTGCGTAAGTTGCAAACGAGCCTGCGCGAAAGCCAGACGCCCTAGATCGGCGCCTGACGTTCGGCGAGCGCGGCCATAACCTTCATCGCCAGCTCCGGGTTTGCCTTGATGGCGCCCCGAAAGGCGAACCGGCTCAGCGCGAACAGCGTCGTGCCCGTGGTGGCGGTAACCGCGGCGTTGCGAGGTTTCCCCGAGATCATGGCCGCCTCGCCGAAGAAGTCGTCCTGATTGAGCCTCGCCACTGGCTTCTCATCCCTCGTCACCACAACGCCGCCATCGAGGATCAGGTAGAAGGCGCTGGCCGTCGCTCCCTGGACAACCCCCTCCTTGCCCTCGGGCCAGGTAAGGATCTTGCCGGCTCGTGCGAGAGCCCGAAGGTGACTGCGGGATGCCTGCGAGAACAGCGGAACCCGCCCCAGCCGCTCCATCAGTTGTTTCTCCGAAATTGTCGTCATCGTATTTCTCCCAACCGTCCCGGGCCCGAAGCGCCGTCGGGTCGACCCTAGCCCTCGCTTCTCGTGGGACGGAACTCCGCGTCACGAAGGGCACTCCAGACGCGCTGGGGCGTACACGGCAGGTCGAGATGATCGACCCCGCAGCGTCGGAGGGCGTCCAGTACGGCGCCGTGCATGGCGGGGACGGCACCGATGACGCCGGACTCGCCCACACCTTTGGCACCCAGCTCGTTGAACGTGGTGGCAGTTTCGGACTCGACAAGTTCGAGCGGAGGAAACTCGTCGATCGTGGCAATGCCGTAGTCGAGGAACGACGTGGTCAGCGGGTTGCCGTCGGGGTCGTATCGCATCACTTCACCCAGCACCTGGCCCACACCCGCCGCAATTCCACCATGCAGTTGACCTTCGACGATCAACGGGTTGACCCGAACACCGGCGTCGTCGACAGCAACGTACCGAACGAGTTTCACGGCCCCGGTTTCGGTGTCCACCTCCACCACCGCAATGTGACACCCGGAAGGAAACGAGTTGTCCGAGCCGACGTCGTGGTGGTCGCCACAGGTGAAGTCTTGGGGTGTCGCGGCGTCGCTGTGCACCAGCGCGGCCCAGGACAGCGCCTTCGACGGCACACCGGCGACGTGAAATCGCTCGCCGTCGGGCCCGTTCGGATCAAAGACGATGTCGGTTGGCGATGCTTCGAGAAGGTCGGCGGCAATCCGCTTCGTTTGTTCGATCACCCCTCTCGCTGCGGTTTGTACGGCAACACCCGCGGTCTGCATCGACCGCGAGCCGACGGCGCCGACCCCATCGGCCGTGTACTGCGTCGAGCCTTCCTCGACTCGAATGTCCGCCGGATCGATTCCCAGCTCGTCCGCAGCGATCTGGGCCCACGTCGCCATGTGCCCGTGTCCTTGACTGGTGGTTCCCGTTCGCACGACTGCGGTGCCGTCGGCTTCCACCGTGACCTCGGCGTCCTCACCACCACCACCCACGGTCATGAGGTGATACGTGGCAACGCCGATACCCATTACGACCCGATCGCCTCGCGCCAGTCGGTCGTCCTGGTCGCGGCGGCACCGCGGGTAGTCGATGGCGTCCAGTGCGGTCTCGAGATCGCCGACGTAGTCCGCAGGATCGAAGACCACCCCCGTCCCGGAGGTGAAGGGCATCTGTTCGGCCCGCACCAGGTTGCGCCTTCGCACCTCCACTGGATCAACGCCGATGTGGTGGGCGTAGCGATCGACCATCATCTCGAGCGCCGCGAGGTACGGGCCACGACCGGCACCGCGAAACGCCGAGACCTGCGGGGCGTTCGTCACCACGGACGTCGCTTCGAATTCCACGTGGGCGATGTCGTAGGGACCACCTGCGCCGAGCGAGTTGAACCGGCTCGGGAGGTTCGCCCCAACACCCGGGCACGATCCCGAGTCCTTGAGCATTTCGCTGCGCAAGGCGACGATGCGGCCATCGTGGCCGCCCGCGAGTGTCAGCAAGATCTCCTCACCCCGGCCTTGCGTTCCACCCAGGAAGTACTCCTCCCGATTCTGCACCCAGCGGACTGGACGTCCCGTACGTTGGGCCAACAGCGGCAGCACATGTTCTTCGGGGGTCCGGCTCACCTTGCCCCCGAATCCTCCGCCGACACCCTCCGGTGCGGTGACATGGATCTTCGACTCGGCCACTCCGTAGTAGTCGGCGAGTTGCGTCCGGAAGCCGTGTGGGCGTTGTGTTGCGGCCCACACGTGCAACGAGCCGTCGGAGTCCCATGCGCACGCTTCGCCATACGGCTCGATCGGCGTGGGCAACTGTCGAGGATTCACAAAGTTTTGAGACAACACCACCGGGGCCTCGAACGCGGCCGGGGTGTGCGGGTGCAGGTGTTCCATCGCAACATTCGTCCCCGGCGCTTCGATCGAGCTGGGTGTCCGGGCGCGTGCGCCGGATCCGACCGGGTAGATCAACGTGGCGTTACTCGCCGCCTCCCGTAGGTCCATGACCGCCGGAAGTGGCTCGTAGTCGACGATGACCAGCTCCGCTGCATCCACGGCGGCGGCTTCGGAGTCCGCCACGATGGCGACCACTGGCTGTCCGACGTACCGCGCCCGACCCTCCGCGAGCAGCGGCATCGCAAAGATCGCGTCGAAGTACTCCGGGAACACGGAATGAGTCGGGATGATCTCGTGATCGGACGCCGTGACCACGTCGAGCACGCCGGGCGCCGCCATCGCCTCGCTCACATCGATGTTCGTGATGTGGGCGTGCGCGAACGGCGACCGGACGAAGGAGACGTGGGCCACGTCCTCGAGCAATGGATGACGAAGGTCGGCGATGAACGGTGTCTCGCCGCGAAGGTAGCCAACATCCTCCGCTCGTGTCAGTCGCTGGCCGACCCAACGATCCGCGGTCACGTCTTTGTCATCAGGCCCCGGCCCGAATCCACTCGGCAGCTCTGCCACCGATCGCCATCGACGCGGCCTGGGTGTTCGCGTTGACGATGGTCGGCATGATCGATGCGTCGGCCACTCGAAGTCCCTGCACGCCACGGACGCGCAACTGGGGGTCGACGACGCTCTCGTAACCTGCACCCATCGCACACGTCCCCACCGGGTGGTACAGCGACTCCATGTACTCCCGAACGAAGTCTTGGAGGTCTGCCTCGGACGTCGCGTGGGCCCCGGGCAGAAATTCGCTTGTGATGAACTCGGCGATGGGTGGCCTCGCCGCGATCTGTCGCGCCAACTTGATACCTTCCACCATGATGCGCAGGTCCTCAGGGTCGCTCAGATAACGGGGGTCGATGAGCGGGGCGTCGGTCGGCTTCGCGCTCTGCAGCCGGATCTCGCCGCGACTCTTCACGTCGACAAGAACCGGCGCAATGGTCAGGCCATCGGACTCGGGCGAGTCGAAACCGTGATTGATGAAGTACGCGGGGGCGAAGTGGAACTGCGTGTCCGGAATCGGTCCTCCCCCAAGGGTTACGAATCCACCGGCTTCACCGACGTTCGAGGACAACATGCCCTCACGTTTGGTCAAATACTTCAGGAACTGCTTCGGCGTCTCCGCGTGGGCCAGTGAAACCGGCCGGTTCACCTCTGCTGCCAGTGCGATCGCGGCGTGGTCCTGCAGATTCTGACCGACTGCGGGCGAATCCGCGACGACGTCGATGCCGTGATCGCGCAGATGGGAGGCCGGGCCGACGCCGGAGAGCATCAGGAGCTGCGGCGAGTTCACCGCTCCCCCGCTGAGGATGATCTCCGACGTTGCAGATGCGGTCTGTTCCCCGGATTTGTCGATGTACTCCACCGCCACCGCACGATCACCCTCGATCACGACTCGGGTGACGTGGGCCCGCGTGACGGCCGTGAGGTTCTTTCGCCTGAGGACGGGTTTGAGGAACGCGGTGGCTGCACTGTTTCGTACGCCGCGTTTTTGTGTGACCTGATACAGGCCAAATCCGTCCTGACTCTCACCGTTGAAGTCCGCGTTGTGCGGGAATCCGGCGGCGACGGCCGAATCCACAAAGGCGCTGGTGAGCGGGTTCACGTCGCGAAGGTCGGACACGCTGAGCGGTCCGCCCGCACCATGGTGTGACGACGCTCCTCGCTGTTGATCCTCCTGCCGGATGAAGATCGACAACATGTCCTGATACGACCAGCCTTCGCACCCGTCTGCCGCCCACATGTCAAACGTGGCGCGATGACCCCGCTGATAGATCATGGCGTTCATGGAGGTTGAGCCGCCGAGCACCTTGCCGCGCGGCCAATAGAGCTCGCGGCCACCAAGCTCCTCCTGCGGGACAGTGCGGTAGTTCCAGTCCTCTGCCGATTCAAAGAGCTTGCTGAACGCGGCCGGGATCTTGATGTTGGGGTTGCGATCGGGGCCACCCGCCTCAAGCAGAAGAACGGTCGCAGTACCTTTCGACAACTCGTTGGCCAACACACAACCGGCCGCTCCCGCTCCGACGATGATGTAGTCGTACTGCACGTGATCTCCCGTTGGCCGGCCGAACCGCCATCCTCCCCGTCACGGTCACGCGTTGTCCACACGAGAATTTGTTCATGACCGGCTCGTAACGGCCGAAGAGGTACGTGACTCACAGAATTACTCCTTGGACGAAGAGGTGAAGTCGCATGCCCAACCTGCAACGGCGCGCCTCGCGATGGCTCATTGCGGCCTTGTCGCTCAGCATTCTCGGCACCGCCTGTACAGGCGATGCCGAACCCACGGCAGCATCGACCACCGTTGTCACACTGTCGACCGTGTCGCTTGAAAGCACCGCAGCACCCACTACCGCACCTACAACCGAGCCACCACGTTCGACGACGACTGCCCCGATTGTCGACGATGCGCCCGACACGATGGCATTTGTCGCCAGCCGTGACCTCGGCCGAGTCTTCGAAATCGGACAAGCGATGATCTCCAACGCGGCTCCGAGTGCCGACGCCGAGGCCGGCGTTGCGCTCACACCCGGACAGGTCGTTCGGGCCGCGCGCGCACGTTTGCGGACCGACGGCATGTGGGTGAAGATCGTCGCCGTCGCGCCCGATTCGGATTCGCTTGGTTGGGTGCTCGACAGTGCCCTCACCCCGACCACCCGAACGGTGCAACTGAGCAACACGGTCCGCCAAGGCACCAAGCTCGAGACCGCCGCTGAGCCGGCCGAGTGGCTCACGATCCACGCATCTCCTGCCGGCGACACCGTTGGCACGCTTGGCGTCGGCGAACAGCTCGTCGACACCGGCGGATGGGCTCTCCTCGAAGACGACGACGTATGGATCGAGGTAGCGTCCACGAGCGGGCAGGTAAAGGGCTGGGTGCGGTCGAATGCGATCCGCGAAGTGGTCGAAGTGCAACCCGACGTCGATGGGGGCTCACCAAGTGTCGGCGGATCGTCAGCGACGGTGGACACCCCCGCAAACGATGACACGCCAACAACGACATTGTTCGTTCAAAGCAGCGATTCTTGACGAGACGAAATCACAGAACCAGGCGGAACTGGGGCGTTTGCCCCTTTCCGCTACAGGCGACCATCCTGGCGTCCGATCACTTGCAGGAAGCAACAACGTGCCGAGCACGTGGAGGAAACCATGGAACGCACAATTGTTCACGTCGCTCAGATGCGCATGATCGACGTACACCTCGGTGACATCGTCACCAAGGACCCCGAGTCCGCCAAGGGCTGGTTCCGGGTGGAACTGGTGAAGACGCTGATGAACGGTGATTTGGCGATCGCCGACGCCCGCGAGCAGATGTCGTTTACGGGTGGTATCCACGACCTCGTCGGCGTGCAGATTCACTCGACGCATCAGATGGACATTCCGATCGATCCGCCGATGCCATCGGACGGGTCAGAGGAAGAGACGGACGTCCCGGCCGAAGCTGAGGATCCTGTCGAAGCGGCAGTGGAGGCACCCGCTCCGGCACCGGCACCCCAGCCAGTCTGACCCGGTCGCCCAGCGTCAGTACTCGGCGCTGACCGCCAGCATCACGACCATCGATGTCGCCACCAACACGGCGCTGATGGCCGCCAAGACCTCGAACCCGTAGTTCTGATCGACCCAGCCGGCGAGCAGCGCTGCCGTTGCTCTGGCGACGGACTTCACGCCGATCGACAATCCGACCATTCGTGCCCGGGCGTCCGTGTCGAGCTCGGACATGAGCGGAATCGAACTCACGATGGCGAACTCGAATCCGAGAAACGCGGTCAGGAGTAGCCCGAGCCCAACGACGATGTGGGCCTCGGGAGCGATCGCCAGCCCGATCACCGCTACGAGCATCAGCGCACTGCCGCCGAGGATCGATTGGCGTTTGCCCAGCCGATCGGTCAACCACGACGATCCGTAGGAGCCGCCGAACTCGGCCAGACCAACGGTGATCACCGCGAACCCGATCCGGGTCGCGTTGAAGTCGTACACCTCCTCGAGCCACGTTCCGTGTCCGAAGAACAACATCGTGGCGCCGCTCAGGAGCAGCGCCGGCGCCGACAGTGCGGCGATGGTGGATCGGCTCAGGTGAAGCCGGTTCGGTCGCCCGTCGATCGTGCTCGATGCGCGATGATCGGCAATCTCGCCCTGCGCCAGCGAGAACCCGATGGTGGCTACGCCGAGGACGAGGAACGGCGTCCACCAGTCGAAGACGTCGATGAGAACCCCACAGATCGGAACGCCGATCAGCGCTGCACCCGCCCAGGTGAGCTCCACCAGGCCGGTCGCTCTCCCCCGCTGTGCATACGCCACTTCGTCGCCGATCCAGGCGGTCATGGAAATGCCGAGGCTCAACCGACCGAACCCGAACAGCACGAAGCCAACCAGCACCCCGACGGGGCCCAACATGGCCAACAGCAGGCCAATGCCCAGAAGTAGGCCACCACCCACCATTGCCTTGCGCTGGCCCCAGCGATCAATGACGCGGCCGATCCGTCCGGCTGCGAGACCTGTGAGGTCGCGCAGGAAGAGAATCTGGCCCATCTCTTCCACGCTCAGGCCGGTGCCCCGCGTAATCGCCGGCAGGAACGAAAACACCATGCGCCCGCCGGTGTTGGATACGAACCGCAACCCGAGCAGTGCAGGAAGCACGCGGCGAACCTCGGGACGAAACGCTGAGGTTCTGGCCACGCCCGAGTCTATGTGGCGTCAGTTGACGCTAGGTGAAGATGATCTGACCGCCCGCAGCCATCTCGTAGAACTCGCCCACGGTGATGACGCCGTCCAGGAAGTCGACCATTTCGCCTTCCTCGATGCCAAAGAGGTCGACCGAGGCGAGGCAGGCGTAGACGCCGGCGCCCGTATCGGAGATCATCTCGACGAACTCCGCAATTCCGGGGAAGTCGAGCTCCTCGATCTGGTGCTCCATGTACTTGGTCATCAACGCGGAAACACCGGGAAGGCCACCAGCCCACGTGGGGATGTGGAGTCCGGGGTTGCCGACGGTGGCGACCTTCACGTGGTCTTGGCGCTCCTTGTGGATCGCGTCCAGGCCAAAGAAGGTGAAGAACAGGTTCGCCTCGATGCCTTCGGCGCGGGCGCCGTTGGCCATGATGAGCCCTGGATAGATCTCCTCCAGAGATCCTTTCGAGACGATGATCGATACCTTCTTGATCGCGTCTTCTGTTTCCTTGGTCTCGGGAAATACAGCGGTGTCAGTCATTAGATGCAGCCTCTCGGTTTGGGGATACCCGCGACGCGGGCGGCGAGCTTTGCGGGGCCCTTCGGAAAGAGCTGATACAGCTCCTTGACCGTGACGCCGGAGGTCTTTCCGAGTTTGCGCACCGTGGGTCCGGTGCCCTTCTCGAAGAACTCCTGGCGCATGAAATGCAGCACGGTCCAGTGCTGATCGGTCAGCGGGGTCGGCACTCCGTAGATATCGGCGAGCTCGGTCGCCATTTCTTCGGTCCACTGCGTTGGGTCTTCGAAGAACCCTTCGTCGTTGACCTCAACTTCGATACCGGCCAATACGGCGTTGGGCATGATGTTTCCTTTCGGGTGGTGATGGTTACGCGTCGGCGGTGTGTTTGCCAGAGGTGGGCATGTTCGGTCCCAACCCGGGGACGTCGCGTCCCTGGAGCAGACCGTGCCAGTAGAACGATTGGAACATCAGCTTGCCGATGTGGTTCAGCCGCGATTCCTTGAGCAACGGGAGCCCAACCGGACCCGGATAATGACCCGGAAGCGGTTCGGTCTCGTAGTTGAAGTCGATCAATAGCGCCTTCGAAAATCCGGTCTCGATGAAGCAGTTGGCGTGGCCGTCGTAGCTCGCCTCGAGGGGTTTGCCTTCGAGGAAGGCTTCGATGTTCTCCATCAGAACCTCACCCTCGAAATGGGTGACGGATCCGGCTTTCGAGGCCGGAATGTCGGCGGCGTCGCCAAGGACAAACACGTTGTCGGCCACCGTCGACTGGAGGGTCTGGTTGTCGGTGGGGATGAAGCCAAGTTCGTCGCCCAGCCCTGGTGAGTCGTGGACGTAGGCGGCGCCACCATGCAGGGGTATAACCACTGCGAGGTCGAATTCGACCTCCGTGCCGTCGTAGCCGATCAGTTTCTTCGCCTCTCCATCGACCTCGCCGGTGTTGAACTCGGTGACGAGCTCAATGTTCTTCTTTACGAGCAGCTCGGCCAGCGTGGCCGACGCCGTCGGTTTGGTGAATGCGCCGTCCAGCGGTGTCACATACGTGATGGAGATGTCCTCGCGTACGCCGTTTTCCGTGAAAAACCAGTCCGCGAGAAACGCGAACTCGAGCGGAGCGACCGGGCACTTGATCGGCATGTCGATGATGTTGATCACGAGCCGACCAGAGCGGAATGTGGAGAGTTTTTCGGCGAGCGCGGTCGCTCCCGGCAGATCGTAGAACGAGAAGACACTCTCCATCCATCCGGTGTCCGTCAGCCCTTCGGTTTCTCCGGGTTCGAGGACACTTCCGGTTGCGATCAACAACGCGTCATAGGCGAGTTCGGTGCCGTTTTCGAGGGTCACCTTGTTGTCCTCGATATCGACCTTCTCGACCGGGTTCTCGTGGTAATTGATGCCGTCGTGAAGCTGGCGATCGCGGGGTCGGACAATCTCGTCAGGGAAGGCCAGTCCGAACGGGACGAACAACAAACCAGGTTGGTAGACGTGGTCGTTGTCCTGATCGACGACATCGATCTGCAGGTCCGATTCGGGATACATCTTTCGCAATCGGTTGGCGGCGAGCGTGCCACCGGTGCCCGCACCGAGGATCACAAAATTCTTTGGATGTTCCATACCCCTCACCGTATGAAAGGGGGTCGATGGGTGACCACGGACCTACGTCCCTACTCGACTCGTGACGTCGGGCACCCGGATCAGCGACCGACGCCACCGTGTACGTCATAGGTGATGGTGACATCGCCATCCACGGGGTGCGCCTGACAGGTCAGCACGAATCCGGCATCAACTTCTTCGGCCGTGAGCGCGTAGTTCTTCTCGAGTCGAACGTTTCCCTCGATGACCTTCGCCTTGCAGGTGGCACACATACCTCCCTTGCAGGCGAACGGGACTTCGCTGCGCACCGATCGGGCGTAGTCGAGGATCGCCGGTCCTTCGGGATCCACGTCGACCACCGAGGTTCGGCCGTCGATGGTCAGCTCAAGCGTGACCATCCCTTCCGCCGTCGCATCGGGTTCGGGAATGGTTTCGATTCGCTCGTCGAAGAAGAGCTCGGCATGGACCCGATGGCTCGGAACGCCCAAGTCGGCGAGGGTGTGCTGCGCGGTCTCGACCATGTCGAGTGGCCCGCACAGGAACCATGCGGCCACCGAGTTGGCGTCGATGAGCGACGATGCGAGCGCCTGGATCTTGGCCGCGTCAATACGCCCTTCGAAGAGTGGGATTTCGTGGGGCTCACGACTGAGGATGTGTACGACCTGAAATCGATCGGGGAACCGATTCTTCAGCGCCTCGATCTCCTCCAGGAACATGATGGATGAACTGGTTCGGTTCCCGTAGATGAGCGTGCAGCGGCTTGCCGGTTCGACCTCGAGGGTCGTGGTGAGGATCGACAGCACCGGGGTGATTCCCGAGCCCGCCGCCAGCGCGACATAGCTGGCGTGGGTGACCGGATCCGGCGAATGACCAAATTCGCCGATCGGCGTCATCACATCAATCGTGTCGCCGCTCGCGAGTTGTTGCGTGGCGTAGGTCGAGAACACGCCGTCGGGGATTCGTTTGATCCCCACGCTGATGGAGTCGTCATTGGCGCTCGTGCAGATCGAATACGAACGCCGCACATCCTCTCCGTCGATCATCGCTCGCAACACAAGGTGTTGTCCGGGCCGGTGGCGGAATTCTTCGCGCAGTTCGTGGGGGAGGTCCAGGGTGATGCCGACGGCATCGACGGTCAGGGGTTTCACCGTGACCGGCACGGTATGGAATTCGACGGCCATCACAACTCCTTGAAATGGTCGAACGGTTCGAGACAGTCGAGACAGCGCCACAGCGATTTGCACGCGGTCGATCCGAACGTGCTGATGACCTCGGTCCGAGCCGAGTTGCACTGTGGACATCGCACGGGCACGTTCGTGATCGATACGGCAGATTCGATGTGTCGGGGTGGGGCGATGCCGTAGTCACGGAGTTTGGCTTTGCCCTCGTCGCTCATCCACTCGGTCGTCCATGCTGGACTGAAGACCGTTTCGACGTCACCTTCGACTCCCGCATCGTTCAGTGCGGTGCGAATGCTCTGCTCGATGTGATGCATGGCGGGGCACCCCGAGTACGTGGGAGTGATCGTGACAACGACATTGCCATTACGTTCCTCGACGCGTCGCAACACCCCAAGGTCCTCGATCGTGAGAACCGGCACTTCGGGATCGGGGATCTCCGCGATCTTCGCCCGCAGTGCGTCGAGATCCATCGTCGACATGGTCACCATGTTGCTCCGAGGTGGGCCTGGTGCAGGGACTGCATCTCCGCCAGTAGGTGTCCCAGGTGTTCGGTGTGCATACCGGTGCGTCCGCCGGTCCGCTCATAGGTATCCGTCGGCATTCTCAACGTGGCCAGCTCGACCACGCGAGCCACCGTTGAATCGAACGAGTCCCGAAGGGTGGTTGGATCGACACCCATGCCCGCGGCCGCGACTGCAGCCTCGACGTCGTCTGTCGCAAACAGGTCGGCCGCAAATGGCCACATGCGGTCGAGCGCCGATTGGGCCCGATCGTGGCTCAGGTCCGTTCCGTCGCCCAGACGAACCAGCCAGGTGGACGAATATTCGAGGTGATAACGCGCCTCCTTCTCGGCCTTCTGGGCGATACCCCCGAGCGTCTGGTCGGTGCTCGATGACAGCGCCTGGTACAGCGGTACCTGATACGCATCAACAAGGAACTGGCGGGCGATGGTGTCGGCGAAGTTTCCGTTCGGTTGTTCGACGAGCACCGCGTTCATGAACTCGCGTTCGCTTCGGGTCAGGGCGAGCGCATCCTCGTTGCGCCCGGCCGCTTCGATTGTCCCGGCGTAGGCGTAGAGACTGGTTGCCTGTCCGAGGTGATCGAGGCTCAGGTTCGCGATCGCGATGTCTTCCTCGAGCTCAGGCATCCAGCTGACGAGCTCACCCAACCGTTGGGAGAGCACCATGTTGTCGTCTGCGAGTCGCAACAGATACGTGAAAAGGTTCAGGTTCGCACTCACATGTGCCCCACTTCGTCGGGGATGTCATAAAACGTCGGGTGACGGTACGGGTGATCGCCGTCGAACCATGCGTCCTTTTGATGTGGATCGGACGCGTGGATCTGTGCGGAAGGAACCACCCACACACTGACGCCTTCGTTGCGGCGGGTGTACACATCTCGAGCCGACTGCATCGCCGCGTCTGCATCTGCGGCATGCACGCTGCCAACGTGAACGTGGTTCAGTCCTCTCGACGCCCGGACGAACACCTCCCACAACGGGAAGGCGCCGGCACCGCCTCCGAATGTGATCTCGGCTTCACCTTCGATGATCGGCACGTCGTAACTCATCAGGCCACCTCTTTCTGTCGGGCGTGTTGTTTCGCAGCGTGGGCCAGTGCGGCTTCGCGGACCCAGGCGCCGTCATCCCAGGCTTTGCGTTTGTGGGCGATACGTTCGCGATTGCAGGGGCCATTGCCCTTCACGACGGTCCAGAACTCATCCCAGTCGATGTCACCGAAGTCGTAGTGGCCCCGTTCCTCGTTCCAACTGAGGTCCGGATCGGGGATCTTCAGCCCGAGGAACTCCGTTTGCGGCACGGTCATGTCGATGAACTTCTGACGCAGCTGATCATTGGTCTCGAGCTTGATCCCCCACGCCATCGACTGCTCGGTGTGCGTGGAGTCAGCGTCCGGTGGTCCGAACATCATGATCGAGGGCCACCACCAGCGGTCGAGCGCGTCCTGGGCCATTGCCTTCTGCTCTTCGGTGCCGTCGCAGAGCGTCATCATGATCTCGTAGCCCTGTCGCTGGTGGAAGGACTCCTCCTTGCAGATCCGGATCATTGCTCGGGAGTACGGGCCGTAGCTGGTGCGGGTGAGCATGACCTGATTGGTGATGGCCGCACCATCCACCAACCAACCGATCGCACCGATGTCGGCCCAGCTGAGGGTCGGATAGTTGAAGATCGACGAGTACTTCTGCTTGCCCGAATGCAGCAACTCGTTCAGTTCGTCCCGGGAGATCCCGAGGGTTTCCGCCGCCGAGTACAGATAGAGGCCGTGGCCAGCTTCGTCCTGCACCTTCGCGATGAGAATCGCTTTGCGGCGAAGACTCGGCGCCCGCGTGATCCAGTTGCCCTCGGGTTGTTGTCCGATCACTTCGGAGTGTGCGTGTTGGGCGATCTGACGAATCATCGTCTTTCGGTATTCGTCCGGCATCTCGTCGCGCGGCTCGATCTTCTCGTTGGCCGCGATGAGCTGTTCAAACCTCGATGTCATTCGAACATGATACAGCTATGTCCTCATTTGGTGTCAAGCGTGTATCACGTTTTCTTACTGCTGTTTGTGCAGCGTGGCCGCGAGATGGTGCTGCAGCGGCTCCCCAACGGCCGCCATCTGCATGCGATAGGACAGTGTCTCGCCCTCTGGATCGACGGTGATTCGGCGCGTCACCTCGGTGACATCCTTCGCGGTCGCAGAGGTGGCGACCTGTACGGCGACGAGATCGAGCGTCGTCCCGTCGACGGTCCCTTCGTAGATCTCCATGATCCCGCTCGGCTGCACGTTGAGCAGTTCGACGCGATCGAGACCGACCGGTCGAAGGTAACCCGCCTCAGCATGGAGCGGCAGGCCCGTCTCCTCATGCTTCGTCTTCTGGTTGTATGCGAAGAAGGGTTTGCCGACGTGGGCGAACGTGACGTGTTCGGAGTAGCGGAAGTCCTCGATCGTTGGATACTCCCCCGCACCTTCCCCGGCCCATGTACCCAGCAACCAGGCGAGGTGCGCTATCTCTGGGTGAATCTCGGGTGTGGTCATCTACATTCCTCCGAAAGCGGACCGTAGTCGGTTTGATCGACGCATTCTGCTGCCTCACACTCATACGATGACCGATTCCCCCGCTCTCGCTCCGCGGCCATGGATTCCTGAGCAGTCCGAGGCGCTGATCCAACGGGTCGCCAGCAGCGTGCGATCCGCCTCACCGGCGGGTGTTGTTCTCGGCCTCGAAGCACTGGCATCGACCAACAGCGAGATTCACGACATGGCCTGCGTGAACCTGAACCCGGCGACGAACACGATGAATCCGCGGGCGGAGGCACTTCTGTCGACCGGTCTCGGTACTCGTCCATCGCTCGGGTACCCGGGCGCAAAATATGAGATGGGGCTGGAAGCCATCGAACACATCGAGATCACCGTCGCCGAGCTTGCGGCCGAGGTGTTTGACGCTCCGTACGTCGAGCTCCGAGTTCCCTCTGGCGCCATGGCCAACCTCTACGCATTCATGGCGTGCGCGCAGCCGGGTGATTCGATGATCGCTCCTCCTGCATCAATCGCGGGCCACGTGACCCATCATGAACCGGGGTGTGCCGGACTGTATGGCCTCGAGGTGCACGAAGCACCGATCGACCCCCGGGACTACACGATCGACGTTGCCCGGCTCGCAACCATGGCCCGAGAGGTGAAGCCGAAACTGATCTCCGTCGGTGGCAGCTTGAACCTCGACCACCACGATGTTGCTGGCGTTCGCGCCGTGGCGGACGAGGTCGGCGCAACCGTGCTCTTCGACGCCGCTCACCTGTCAGGGCTCATCGCTGGGGGCGCGTGGCCGAATCCGCTGCACGAGGGTGCCCACATCATGACCATGAGCACCTACAAGAGTCTCGGTGGGCCGCCCGCAGGCCTGCTGGTGACGACCAGTGCCGAGATCGCAGAGCGGGTGGAACAGATTGCCTTCCCCGGCATGACCGCCAACTTCGACGCGGCGAACACGGCGGCGCTCGGTGTCACCCTCGCCGACTGGCTCGCCCACGGAACCGACTACGGCCGGGCCATGGTCGAAGCGGCGCATGCCCTGGCTGACGAGCTGGCCGAGCGGTCGGTTGACGTCCACCGAACGCCGTCGGGATTCACTCGATCGCATGCCTTTGCACTCCGTGCTGGCAGCTGGGGCGGTCACAACACGGCGGGGCACCTTCGACAGGCGAACATCCTGACCTCCGCCATCGGTCTACCCACTGGACTCGATGATGGCGTGCGGATCGGCACCAACGAGATCGTCCGCTGGGGAGCCCGCGCCGACGACATGGGCGAGTTGGCCGAGCTGGTTTCCCTCGCCTTGGTTCACGAGGACCCGAAATCGATGCGAGACGAGGTCACGAAGTTTCGCCGTCGATTCGACACGATCAACTTCGTGTTGAGCTGACTTCAGGACGGAAACGGAAACAGCCCGGTCGGGAACGCTCGACGCGCCTCCTCGCCGACCGAGTCCGACGCCATCGCATATCCCAGGTTGTGGAAGTCGGCCTCATACCGCGTGTTCACCGCCTTGATGAGCTCCGGGGTGAAGTGGGCGTCCGCGGCTGGACCATCTCCCGGTCGTGAACGATTGAAGCGGGGCAGTGTCGGCCGGATGCCCGCGTCCACGTGATCGAGAAGAGCCTCGTAGTCGTCAGCCAGCGACTCGAATCGACCCACGAACGTGTATGGGATTACGCCCGGAAGAATCTGGGCGGTTTGAGAGCGCCAATGTGGGTCGGTCTCCTCGTCCGATTGTGAGACCACCAGTGAGATGAACTCCTCGAAGCTGACCGGCACGGACAAGTCCGCGGTGGGTCGTCCCAGGCCCTCGAGGACCAGGGCCTTCTGCGGTGCGCCGTCGACGACGATGCCATGGAAGTTGGACAAAAGCCGGGTGTATGGATTCCGAATGAAGGTGAAGATGCGGTAGCCGGCGCGGGCCAGCGCCTCCACCCCACCTGTACGTCGACCGCTGACCAGCGCCTCGGTGCGTTTGCGGAACTCGACGTGTGGTGATTCCTCCGGATCGAACTCCAGCTCGCCGCGATCGAGCGCCGTCAGAGCAGCCTGTACGGAGGTCGAGCCCGTCTTCGGGTTCTCGACACTCAGATACGTGTGCTGTTCGGAGACCCGGAAGCTGTACTGCAAGTCGGCCCGGGTTCGGTTGGCCAACGCCGCCCGCATGATCCCGGATCGCACGCTCGTCGCGGTCCACAGAAGCTCGCGCTTTACGGAGGCGCCGGGTCGTCGCATGCGGCGAATGTACCCGCTGGGGCGAAGTCGCTGGGGATGGCGCTCGATCCATTCGAGGACGAGACGAACGCCGCTGACGACTACCCTCGGCTAATGGACGCCAACGAGGTTACGGTCAGCCCGTTCGACACCGCGGCGTCGTCTGCGACCCGTTTCGGCATCGAACTCGTTGCCTGGGTGGCCGGCCCGTGGGCGGCCGCCGAAATCGTGGGCGCCTGGTGGGCGGTCCCGATCGCGCTCGTGGTTCTCGTGGGGTTGCCGGCCATCTTCAACACCCCTGGCGACTAACACACGACCGGAGTTCCGACGCCGGGCCCCATCCGCATCCTGATCGAGATGTTCCTCCTGGTGGTCGCGATTGCGAGCGCATGGTACGTGTGGCCGACATGGGCAGCGGTGCTGGTCACACTCCTTGGGTTGGCACTACTGGTTACTGGCCTCGCCCGCTATCGCTGGCTGCTCACCAAGTCGTAAGCGTCGTTCTTCAGCCGACCGGTGCTCCGGCCAACCATGTTTGCACGACCCCAATGTCGGGGACATCATCCAGATCGCAGGTGATCGGATCACGGTCCACGATGGCGAAGTCGGCTAGCTTGCCCGGTTCGATCGATCCGACGACGTGTTCGCGATGTAACGCCCTGGCACCTTCGATCGTGTAACCAGCAAGAGCGGTGAGCCGGTCGACAGCACACTCTGGCCCGATGACCTTGCCGCTGGCGGTCCGACGGGTGACCGCAGCCCACATGGCCAGGAACACATCCGGCATCGACACGGGCACGTCCGACGACAGAACCACGGGGATCCCCGCCGCCGCGAAGCGGCCGCTCGGGTACATCCCTTCCGTGATCTCGCCGTAGTCGCGTCGAGCGCCCTCTCCGTATTGGTACACGTGGGTGGGCTGTGGCACCGGCAGGATCTCGTGCCGGGCCATCTCCGCGATCTGATCCTCGGACGGGAAACCGCAGTGTTCGATTCGATGGCGGACATCACGTCGTGGGCTCCGGCGCTGCGCGGCGGCGATGGCGTCGATCACCATTTGGATCGCTTCGGGACCCTGTGCGTGCGTCCCGGTCTGAAAGCCGAGCTCGTGGGCGGCTCCCAGGAGCTCGGTGAATTCCGCCTCGTCGTGATAGAGCCGTCCGGGCCGGTGGTTCGTTGGGCAGCCGCACGGGACGTATGCCATTCCGGCAGTCAGCGCGCCGTCGGTGTAGAGCTTCACACCGGCGATTCGCAGCAGATCGTCTCCCAGTGTTGCGCTGAGCCCGAGTCGTCGAAGGTGAGGCAGGTGGCTCGACAGGATCATCATCGACACCCGCAGACTGAGCCGACCGTGGTCGCGACAGCGCAACCAGTTGGTCATCTCGCGCTCGGTCACCTGGCAATCCCCCACGGAGGTGATTCCGGCTTCGTTGAGCATCTGTTGTCCGAGCAGGAGCATGCGGTCGAGCGTCTCCGCCTCCTCCGGCAGATGCAGGTTGGGACCGTGGTTCTCGATCTTCACACCGTCGGGGCCGGTCAGTAGATCACAGGCCGAGTCGAAGATCACTCCGGTGGGCTCGCCGTCGTCGCCCCGGTCGATACGTCCACCGTCGGGGGTTGGAGTGGCCGCCGTGATACCCGCGTTGGACAACGAGACGCTGTTGACCACGTATCCGTGACCACTCGCATGCATGATCTCGACCGGGTCGGTCTCGGACACTCGATCGAGATCGGCCGCTGTCGGATGGGAGTCGTTGGATCCGAGCTTGTGATGGTCGTATCCAAAGCCCCGAATGCTCTCACCGTCCGGCACGTCGTTGCCGTGTTCGCGCAGGATCTTCACAACCTCATCCACGCTTGCCGCGCCGGTCAGGTCAGCCCATGACGCGCACTGGCCCAACATGAGCGGGTGGGTGTGTGCATCGACGAAACCTGGCAACATCGTGTGCCCTGCAAGGTCGACCAACTCGTGACCGGTGCTCTGCGCCTCACAGTCGGCCAACGAGCCGACAGCAACGATGCGGTCTCCTCGCGTCAGTACAGCTTCAACCCGCGGGGCACCGACGACCGGCCGGATCGGACCACCCGTGAAGATCTGCTCGAGCGTCACCCGTTTAGCCCCGTCGACGAAGATCGATAGCGAACATCGGCCCAACGTACAATCCGCGGGCAACCAGCACCCGTCCGACGTGACGAAAGCTCGCTCAAATAAGCGGACGAACGTCCCTGTGCGATTGACGCAGACGGTGCGACGATTCGGGTTATGACCCAACGGTGGCTGTACAAGTTCAACGATCTCGAAGAAGTACCTCAGGCGAAGGAGGATGATTGGGACGGAGTGCGCGGGCTGCTCGGCGGTAAGGGCGCCAACCTGGCCGACATGGCGGCGCTCGGCATCCCCGTGCCGCACGGCTTCACGATTACGACCGAAGCCTGCAACGCCTACTCTGAGCTCGGCCAATTCCCGGACGGCCTGTGGGATGAGGTCTTGGCGGCCATGGCGGCGATCGAAAAGTCGACCGGCAAGACGTTCGGAGGCTCGGAGAACCCACTGCTCGTTTCCGTTCGGTCGGGCGCCAAATTCTCGATGCCCGGGATGATGGACACCGTCCTGAACGTCGGACTCAACGATGACGTCGCAGCGGCCATGATCGAACTAACCGGTGACGCGCACTTCGTATTCGATTCGTACCGCCGCCTCATCCAGATGTTCGGCACCGTCGTTCGGGGAATCGACAGCGAGCCCTTCGAGGGTGCGCTTCGTCGGGCCCGGGCCGCGGCCGGGGTCGCGAATGACAGTGAGCTGTCGGCTGATGTCATCAAAGAATTGGTGACCGATTTCAAGGGGATGGTGGCCGTCCACTCGCGGAAGGAATTCCCAACCGACCCGATGGAGCAGCTACGCCACTCCGTCGAAGCGGTCTTCAAGAGCTGGAACTCCAAGCGGGCTCAGGACTATCGGGCTGCTTCCAAGATCCCGGACACCCTCGGCACCGCGGTCAATGTCATGGCCATGGTGTTCGGCAACAGCGGCGAGGACTCTGGCACCGGCGTCGCCATGTCACGCGACGGCAAGACCGGCGAACCGGCGCTCGAGGGTGACTATCTGATGAACGCCCAGGGTGAGGACGTCGTGGCCGGCAACCGGCCGACCCGACCGATCGAAGAGCTCGCCGGAGAGATGCCCGGGCCGGCCGAGGAGTTCGCGGCGATCTCCAAGCGGCTCGAAACGCACTACCGCGACATGCAGGACATGGAGTTCACGATCGAGGACGGTCGGCTGTGGCTTCTGCAAACCCGAACCGGCAAACGCACCGCGCAAGCAGCTGTGCGGATCGCGGTCGACATGGTGAACGAGGGACTCATCAGCAAAGAGGAAGCGGTGCGGCGGGTCACCCCGGAACAAGTCGACTTCTTTCTGCACCCACAGTTCTCGGCCGAAGCCCGCTCCCAAAGCCAGCCGATCGCCCACGGTTTGAACGTCTCCCCCGGCGCCGCCGTCGGCGTCGTCGCCTTCGACCCGGATCTCGCCGAACGGTGGGGCAAGGCGGGCCGCGACGTCGTGCTCGTCCGACCGGAGACGAAGCCAGACGATGTCCACGGCATGCTCGCTGCAGCCGGCATTCTCACGTCCAGCGGCGGGCGTACGAGCCACGCCGCGCTGGTTGCTCGCCAGTTCGGCAAACCCGCAGTCACCGGTGCCACCGAAATCGAAATCGATCTCACTGCCCGCAACCTGACCGCCGGTTCCATCGTCATCGAAGAAGGAGACTTCATCTCGATCGACGGAACAACGGGGGAGGTCTTTGCCGGGCAGGTACCGACCGTCAGCCCGGACCTCGACAACGAATGGCTCACGACGCTGCTCGGCTGGGCCGATGAGTTTCGGACCCTGGGCGTTCGAGCGAACGTTGACGACCCTGAGGACGCCGCACGCGCCCGACGGTACGGCGCGAGCGGCGTGGGTCTGTGCCGCACCGAGCACATGTTCTTCGAGCCGTCCCGGCTGCCGATCTTCCGACACGTCATCACCGCTGAAACGCTCGGTGAACAACGCGACGCCATCGACGCGCTCCTGCCCCTGCAACGGGACGACTTCGCCGGGCTCTTTCGCGCAATGGACGGCCTGCCGGTGATCATCCGACTCCTCGATCCCCCACTGCACGAATTTCTCCCCGGATGGGAAGCCCTCCATCGCACGGCCACCGACCTGCAACTGCAGCTGGCAAAGGCCGAAAACCTCGACGCCCTGGAGACGATCCTCGCGGACCTCAACGAGACGCGTTCGATGCTGGCTCGGGTAACGGCACTGCACGAGGCCAACCCGATGCTGGGACTGCGGGGGGTGCGGCTCGGTATCAAGATGCCCGACATCACCCGCATGCAGGCCCGAGCCGTCTTTGAGGCGGCCGTGCAAGTCATTGAGGAGGGAGGCGACCCGCGACCCGAGATCATGGTGCCGCTGGTCAGCCACGTCAATGAGCTCCAACGCCAGCGACAGCTGATCGAGGAGGTTGCCGAAGCGGTCATGGAGGAGTCCGGACAGCGCGTCGAGTACCTCATCGGCACGATGATCGAGGTGCCCCGAGCCGCGTTGACCGCCGATGCCATCGCAGAGTTTGCGGACTTCATATCCTTCGGCACGAACGACCTGACCCAAACCACCTATGCCATCAGTCGCGACGACGCGGAAGAGGCCTTTCTGCTCGACTACCTCGCCAACGGCATATTGACCGCGAACCCGTTCGCAACAATTGACATCGATGGTGTGGGACGCCTGATGCAGATTGCGCTCGAGGGTGCTCGGCACCGATCTCCGGACATCGAATCCGGCGTATGTGGCGAGCATGGAGGCGACCCGGCGTCGATCGCGCTCTGCCACGAGCTCGGCCTGGACTATGTGAGTTGCTCGGCCTTCCGGATCCCGGTCGCTCGCCTTGCCGCCGCCCAGGCCGCACTCCGAGCGAAGGATGCGGCCGGAAAGGCGGGTTGAGCTAGCTCAGCGAGAATGGCGGATATTCGTCGGTCACCAACAGGAACGCATAGGCGTTCACGCGGAGGCCCCACCGGCCGACGCCGACCACATAGTCGAACAGCGCACGCGGGTATTGGCCAGTGAACAGAATCGCGAACCAGGCGCCAATGACGGCAAAGACCGCGCCGATGGCGAGGAAGAAGAGCACGATGTAGTGCGGAATGGCGAGCAGCCACTTCACCAATGGGAGCCACCGGTTCAGGTCCTCCTTTGCGTCCGGATAGTCGATGTCGAGATGGACGGTCTGTTCGTCCTCCGTGGACGGGTACTGGTCAGTGAGGAGCACCAGATAGCTGCCGACTCGGCTACTGAATCTCGTGAGCTCTTTCGCAAAATCGAACCACCAGCGTGGATATCGCTGGCGAAAGACGATCATCAGCAAGGTCGCGAAGAACAAACCGGCGGTGATCCCCCCGCCGCTCGAGGTCACCTTCTCCCCAGTCTCGTCGACCCAGGTGCTCGAGCTTCCGCCGGAGAGGGCGGCGAGGACGATGCCGATGGGGATGATGTAAAAGATTCGTAGCGCGCTACTCAGACGGTCGAGTGGCTCCTCGGGATAGTCGATCTCGAGTCGAGCGGCATACGGCTCGGTGGTGGTGTTCATGGGGTTCCCTCCTGTGCGGTCTCTTTTGAGAAGAACCTACGACTGCACTTCAGCGGACCCTAGAGGACTAGGTCACAACGGCCCATTTGACGGCCTACGCTCGACCTGTGGCCCACGCCCAAATGTTCGATGACGACGACCCCTACCTGGCGCGAGTCCGAGAGCTGGCGAGCGCGTTTCCGGCGACCGCCGAGAAGGTCTCACATGGGCGTCCGGCGTTCTTCACAAAGAAGGTCTTCTGCTACTACGGCGGCTCGCTCAAAATCGACGATGAGTGGATTCAGCATCCGCAGTCGATCATGGTCGTACCCGATGATGACGATCGCGAGGCCCTGCTTCAGGACGACCGGGTCTTCATCCCGGCCTATCTTGGCCCCAACGGCTGGATCGGATTCGATCTCACCGCCGACACCGATTGGACCGAGGTCGCTGAGCTCCTGGAGGAGTCGTACCGTCTCACCGCGACAGCTCGACTCGTGAAGCAGCTCGACGAATCTGAATAACGCCCGAACCCGGGCAGATCTGCCCGGTTTCGGCAACTATTGGTCGATCGTTCGAACGATCAGCCCGCTCGGCAACTTGGGCAGGAAGAACGTCGACTTCGGTGGCATTGCCCGACCCATGTCCGCTACCGCCATCACGTCGCGCACCGCGGTTGGATAGGGCAGAAACCAGACGTCGAATTCGTCCGGGTCGTGGGCAGCATCGGAGGTATCAGCAATGAACGACAGTCGGGCGTCGGTTCGCGGGTTCGTGACGCCGAGGACGGGTTCGAGGATGAGGTCTTGCAGGAGGTTCACGTCGAGCTTGTCGTAGGTATCGACGGGAATCCGATCGTCGGGAACGGTCAGGATGTAGCTGCGTCCGTCGATGCGAACACCGAGTTCGTGCGGGCGAGTCGGGCGAGGAACAGCGAGCTCGGAGTCTTCGAGGCTGAAGTGGCGTGGCAGAACCTTGAGCACTTCACCCGTGTCGATCGATGCGTCGCGAACACCGCGGGCGTATGCCCACAGCTCGAGCTCGTTCTCGGCGAAGAGACCAACCGGCAGATGTGGGTCGCTTCGACCCTCCACCGCGGCCAGCGTTGATGCTGCGGCGAGCCGGTGATGCCCGTCGGTGATGTAGAGCACGTCGCTGAAGGACGAGCACAATGCCTCGGCGTCAGCGCCCTCCACGATCCACATCGAGTGGTGGGTTCCGTCGATGGCGTCGAACTCCACATCCGGCGGTCGTTGCGTGTGGGCCGAAAGAGCCACCGCCACCTCGGGGTGTTCGTGGTGAGCGAGCGCGACCGGATTGCCGTAGAGCCGGGTCGATTGCATGTAGTCGACCATCTTGCGCTCGGTTTTGGCGATGGTGGTCTCGTGGCGCTTGATCAAGCCGGTGTCATAGGCGGCAACGGAGACCTCGGCGATAAGGCCGGTCGCCCGATAATCAACCCGTTCCAAACGATGCACAAGTACGACGGACTCAACCGCAGCGAGCGCACCCGCGTCGTGGCACCGACGCATCCATTCCATGGCGTTGGTGTGATCGGCGCCTGCGCCGCGGCCGACCGAGCTGCGAAAGCTCAGTTCATCGTCTCGCGAAGACTGCTGCTGTTCGGCGGACAACATCGACCTTGACGGACCGACGACGCGCGACGCGAATTCGGCGACCGGTACGAAACCGGTGAAGGGAGCAAGCAAGGCAGTCACGGCTGACCATTCTGCCACTACCGTCGGCTGAATCAGCTCACGTCGGCTATGACGAGGACGACGAAGGCTTCATCGAGCTGTCGCACGCCGGCCTCCATAGCCTGCCCCTGCTCGTCGGTCGCGACCCCATAGAACTTGGCGATGCGAGGATTGAGCTGAAGGAACATCTGGATCAGCGCTCGAGCTTCGTCGTCCTGCGCCACGTGGGCCGTGGTCGAAATCGTCTTTCCCTTGAGAACGAGCTCGACGTGCGGTTCGGCCGCAATGTTTCGCCACCAGATTCGATGGCGCTGCGAAAGCACCAGCAGGCGGTCGCCGTCACGGACGTATTGCACCGGCGTTTGGTAGCGAGCTCCGGTCTTGGCACCGGTCACTGCGAGGAGGATCATGGATCGCCCGAGCATCGAGCGGATGCCCGGTGTTTTCAACATGAGCGAGACCGCGGCGTTCATCCACGGTTTCGGCGTGCCCGGAAGTTTGAGTGCATTCGGTTCGGTGGCCATTGCCTGTCCGCTCAGTCGATCCCGAACACCTCAGCCGGTGCGGTGTTCGCCATGTCGAACGCGGCAGGGTCGCCCGGCGCCGGCCCCATGATCGCCCAGGTGATACCGAGCTCTTCGAGCAACCGATACGGCAACTCGTCGGTAGGCTCCACGATCACATCGAATCCGTCCAGGGAGCCTCGCTCCTCGACGACGACGTCCAACATCGACCGAAGATCGGCTTCTTCCACTTCGATGGGATAGAGGCCGTCGTACCGAGCGGCTCGCCGCACCGGCTTGCGCGCCTTCCCGCGGGCGGCGAACCACATCGGGATTCGAGGTTGCTGCACCGGTCGCGGTAACACGGTCACTCGGTCAGCCATGAAGTGCTCTCCGTGGAAGTCGACCTCCTCCCCCGACCACATCTGACACAGGAGTTCGACTCCCTCGTCGAGACGCGCTCCTCGCTCGCGGGCATCGACGACCTCACCGAACGCACTCAGCTCTCGGGTCGTGTCGACCCCAAGACCAAGGCCAAGGGTGAGTCGCCCACCGGATAGGTGGTCGAGTGTGGTGCATTCGCGTGCGAGCTTGATCGGTCGCCGGCGGGTGATCGGCGTGACCATTGGACCGAGCCGAACCCGTTCGGTCGCGACGGCCATCGCCGCCATGGCGACCCATGCGTCAGCAGCCTCCTGCGGATCATCGGGGCGTCGGAGCACGTGATCCCAGACAAAGACCGCGTCCCAACCGGACTGCTCAGCCGCGACGGCCAGCTCAACAAGTGCAGCCGGATCGGACAGCTCACCGTACGGAGGAATCGTCAAGGCATGTTTCATGCCCACAGTCTTGCCGATTCCACCCGAGGACGAGCGCCCCAACCGATCGTCCCGGTTGTCAGCTGGTGCTGTGTTCACCCATGACATCGGTCTCGGGTCGCGGCGCGGGCGGCGGTCCCAGCACGTCGATACCATGCGCGCTACAAACCTCAGCGACACGGCCCGGATCGATTTCGGTCGGTTCCGGCAACTCGGGCACGCTCGCCGGTGTGCCGAGCTCAGTAACCATCTGATCGAACTGCGGATGCCCTGTTCGTGACGCCGTGACGGCCATGAAGCGAGCGGTGTTGGAGAGCACTTGAAACGTGTGGGCCACACCATGTGGAAACCACGCAGTCTGCCCGCAACTCGCGATCCTCTCCTCGTCGCGAATGTGGACCTCCACCTCGCCCTCGAGGATGATCAACAGTTCATCTTCAAAATGATGTGAGTGCACGGGCGGTCCGAACCCGCGCGGCGCCACGAACTCGATCGCAGTCATCGAACCCGTAGATCCCGGTGCGACCTTGATCGTTGCCAGGTGGTTCAGGAAGTGATGATGCTCACCCTCGTCGCGAGCAAGCACATATGGATTTGTCGTATCGAATGTCATAGCACCATGGAACGGACTCCCCTTCGGAAAACCTTTCGACGCCCGGTCGTCGCCGCCCATCGGAAGGTTTTCGAAAGACCACGGCGGAAGGTGTCGGCGACGACATCAATCAACAAGGGAAGAGGGAAATCATGACGTCAAGATTCACAATGAAGGCGCTCGTCGCAGTACTGCTCGCTGCGGGAACGCTCACGCTCGGGGCAGATGCTGCTGGCGCCGAACCCAGGGAAGAGATCTTTCAGGGCAACGACCAGACGTGGCTGTGTTACGAAGACGGCTTCCCGGCGCCGTCACACTGCGAGAACATTCGCTCGCGCGGCCAGACCGGCGTCATCCTCGTCTTCCCACCCGATGATCGGGGCCCCGCAGAAGGCGTGTCCGGCGTTCGTGCCGACAATCGGCCGTGTCCACACGATCCGGGCTCACCTGACGGCACGTGGTGGGAAGTAATTCCAGATGTCTACGTGTGTCACCATCAGCCGTAACCGGCGTACCTTCCGCCGCCGACGTCAGCGGTGAGTACACTTCTCTTTGTGCCCACCGCTGACGGCACAGCCGACACCACCGTTCCACCGATCCGTTTCGCCCAAGCTCGTGGCGCGCGCCTGGCGTACCAGGATTTCGGCAACGGCCCGGCGACGGTGGTGGCGGTGCCGCCGCTGGCGCAGAACATCGAGGCAGCGTGGGAGTGGCCGGCGATTCGCTCGATGCACGAGCGGTTCGCCTCCTTCTCGCGCTGGGTCCACTTCGACAAGCGCGGCACGGGTGCCTCAGATCGACGAGTTCGTATCCCCGGCATCGACGAGCGCGTGGATGACTTCCGGGCCGTCATGGATGCCGCCGAGATCGACCGGGCGTTCGTCTATGGCGCCTCCGAGGGTGGCCCCATGGCGCTACTGTTCGCCGTGACCTACCCGGAGCGAGTCGAGGGCATCATTTTGCACGGCTCAGGCGCACACACCGCACCCGTCGACATCACCCCGGAGCAACGAGCAGAGCTCAGGGAGCGAATGCGGTTGTCTGCCGACCTTTGGGGAACCGCAGAATCGCGGTTACCCGCCGCGTTGGCGCCAACGCTGATCGACGACCCCGACTTCATGCTCTGGCAAGAGCGCTACGAGCGCGTTTCCGCCGATAGCGATTCGCTCTACGAGCTCATGGACATTTCGCTCTCCGTCGATGTGCGACCCATTCTCTCGCAGATCACTTTGCCCACACTCCTTCTGCACGCAACCGGCGACCGACTGGTGCCAGTGGAATGGGGCCGCGAGACTGCCGATGGCATTCCGGGCGCCACGATGATCGAGTACGAATCGGACAACCACGCTGGCTGGGCCGGCAATCGAGAATGGCTCGACCACCTCGAACGATTCGTGACGGGGACCGTGGCTCCCAACCGACCGCCAGTACGAGCCCGGTCGGTCCACATCACGACGCTCGGCCGCTTCACCGTGTCCGTCGACGGAGCGGATGTACCCACCTCGAGTTGGGGTTCTCGACGAGCCCGCCAACTGTGCAAGCGACTCCTTGCCGCTCGGGGCTGGCCCGTACCTCGCGAGCAGCTGTTCGAACTCCTCTGGCCCGACGAGACCGACATGAGCAAACTCGGCTCCCGACTCTCGGTTCAGCTGTCGACTGTGCGTCGGGTTCTGGGCGGCGGGATAAACGCGACGCGCGAGGCTGTTGCCCTTGACCTCTCGGAGGTCAGCACCGACCTCGAGGCCCTCTTCAAGGCGGAGGACGGCGTCGTCGCTGCGGGGCTCTACGGTGGCGAGTTCCTCCCGGACGACCCCGACGAGCCCTGGGCCGAAACCGTGCGAGTCGCAGCGCGGGCCCAGACAGCTGACCTTGTGCGCTCGACCGCAGCCACATTTCGCTCCGACGGGCGCCATGGCGACGCTGCCGATCTTCTTCGCCAGATTGTCACCATGGACCGTTACGACGACCTCGCCCATGAACTGCTCGTCTCGTGTCTAGTTGAGGCCGGAGACGTGGCCGCTGCCCGAGACGCGCACGATGCACGCGTGCGAGCTATGGCTGAACTCGACATCGATGTAGCGCCCTTCAACGTCGGCTGAGTTGGAGGCGTACCCAGGCTCGATAGGGAGATACTGTGACGGCAGGCTCTGTCGAGGAACGTCTCGGCGTTTGGGAGGGTGTTCATGAAGGCGATACGGGTGAGTGAGACCGGGGGTCCCGAGGTCCTGGTGTGGACCGACGTCGACGATCCGGCGCCAGATGCCGATCAGGTGGTGGTCGAGGTTGCCGCCGCTGGCTTGAACTACATCGACACCTACCATCGCACCGGCCTCTACCCCCAACCCCTGCCGTTCACCCCGGGGCTCGAAGGGGCCGGAACCGTGATCGCGATCGGCGCCAACGTCACCGACATCAACGAGGGCGACACGGTCGCCTGGTCAAGCGCTATCGGTAGCTACGCCGAGCGGGTGGCAGTTCCGGCGGCCATGGCCGTGCCGGTCCCCGACACGGTGAGTCCGGAGAACGCCGCGGCCGTGATGCTGCAGGGTATGACCGCTCACTATCTCGCAACGGATACCTTCCCGCTGAAGGCCGGAGACAAGTGCCTGGTGCACGCCGGCGCCGGCGGCGTAGGCCTGCTGTTGATCCAGATGGCCAAAATGGTCGGAGCCGAAGTGTTCACCACGGTCGGCACCGCGGAGAAGGCGGACTTGGCTGCGGGAGCGGGCGCAGACCACATCATTCGCTATCGCGATGTCGACTTCGGCGACGAGGTTGAACGGATCGCTGGCGAGCGGGCGCTCGACGTTGTCTACGACGGCGTGGGCCAATCCGTTTTCCGCCGGAGCCTGGATCTGTTGCGCCCTCGCGGCACGATGGCCACCTTCGGCAACGCGTCCGGCCCGGTCGAACCGATCAGTCCGCTCGAATTCGCTCCGTCGCTGTTCGTCACTCGCCCCACCCTGTTCCATCACATCGCCACTCGCGAGGATTTGCTTCGTCGCACCGCCGACCTGTTTGCATGGATCGCCGAGGGCAAGCTGGATGTCAGGATCGGCGCCCGCGTACCCATCAGCGAGGCCACCCGAGCTCACGAAATGCTCGAAGGCCGTCAGACCACCGGCAAGGTCATCCTGACGAGGTAGTCCGGAGTGTTCCGCGGAGCACTTTTCTGCCCACAATCCTCAGCGCAGCGCGCCTTCCGGCGTCGACTTCCTGGAGTGTTCCGCGGAACGCTCCTGTTCCGCTCGGCGGCGTTGCTTGAGTCGAGTCGCTTGAGCGATGTCATTGACGATCGACCTGATGGAGGCGCGCTCCCCGAGGCCAGCGAGCGGAGCACTGGTGGCGGGTCGACTGGAGATTGGCACGGTCTCGGCGATCGGAACTTCGGGCGTAGGATCGGTGAGCCGGGGCACGTGGCGCTCGCTTCCGGCCGGGTCGTAGAAGACGAAGACGCCGTTCTTGTCGATGATGTTCCAGCCGCCCTCATGCACCAAGCGGTGATGTCGGTGACACAACAGGATCAAGTTGTCGAGCTCGGTCGGCCCGCCGTTCGCCCAATGGATCACATGATGTGCATGCAGACGCCGACGAGTGCTGCAACCCGGGAAGCGGCACATGCCACGGTCGCGGCGGTGCAACTGGCGGCGAAGCTTGCGGCCCAGGATCCGCTCCTCCCGGCCGTCTCCGAGCGCACGCCCGACCGCATCCTCGACGCCCACCTGCAGCCGGGCGTCGCACGCGATCCGCTTCGCAATCAAAGGTGGCACCGCCTCGTTGCCCAACGTGCAGGTGCCGCAGGCGTCATCGGATGAAAGCACGTCGTTGTCCACGACAAGAACCGCGTCCTCGAACGGGCCTTCGATCGCATCGACCGATCCGTCCAACAGCCCGACCGTCACCTCAGAACGAACGGCGCCCAGCCCGCCGAGCGCCGCCACCGTGTCCTCGATCGCTACGTCGTCATCGGTTGGCCGGTGCGCGTCGGCCACGACCGCCTCGGCAGCGCCGTATACGCAGTTGCGGGCTCGGTGCATGTCGTCGATCGGCATGGTGATGACCATGCGCCCCCACTCGCCATGGGACTCGAACGAGACCGTCGGCGTGAACGGTTCCTTCGGAACACGATCGGCCAAACCCGCACACACCGACTCGAGCTGCGACGCCGTCATATCCAACGCCAGATCACACAGCTCCGCCTCGTTCAGTTCTGTCGCCACTCGTGAAATCGCCCGCGCCTTCGAGTAGGAGATCTCGCCCGCCATCATCAAGCGACGCAGAATGGGCAACGATTCGAGACTTCGCGCCACGCGGACGTGCTCGTGAGCGGTGCGCATGTTCACGCCGCACTTCCAGTTCAGCCAGCCCGCACACGACCTCTGCTCCCAGCGAGTCCAGCCCTCCCGGCGATCGAAGGCGGCGACCCACACCAGCCACATCCCCATCGCCGCTGCGATCCGCCCGGCAAAGGACGTGATCTGATCTTCGAGAGCTCCCAATGGCATCGCCTCGAGCTCCCCGTCATCGACCGACCACATCATCTCCAACTCGTCCCCTACAGCCATGTTCACCCTCCAGAAATCGTTGATTCTGAAAGCAAAACTAGTGGTGAGGTGTGACAGTCAATCCGGTGACCGAGTCACGTCCGGAGCGTTCCGCGGAGCACTGTCTCAGCTGACTCTCACAGAAAGCCGAGCGCAGCCGAAGCGGCGGCTACACCGGATGTGTAGGCGCCCTCGACTCTTGCTCCCGAGAAGACCTCGCCAGCAAGCACGACGGGGAAGCTGGCGTGAAAGCCGATCGCCCCGACATCAAAGGTGTTCAGCGGTTGTGCGTATCTCCAGCGGTGGGTGGTCGCCTCGATGATCTCGCTTTCCAGGTGAAGCCCGGCCGCCTCGCTCAGTAGTGGTGCCCAACGCTCCGGGTCCGCGTCGAGATGGGCCGCGGCGAACTCTGGGGTCGAATGGACCGTTACGGCGGGGCTGGCCGACACGCCCTTTTGATGATTGTCGGCGATCCAGGCGACGGGACCTTCGGACAGCGATTGGTGCCCGTCGGTCAAGCCGGACGGTCCATCGAGTTGCGCCATCACGGCGAGGCAGGCGCTGTACTCCACCTCCTCGAGCATGACACGGACATCATCGGGACAGCGGATACCGCTGGCCTCGAGAAGGTGACGAGTCTGTGGTACCGGCGGAGTGAGTATCGCGACCGCTGCGTTGGCGACAACATCATCGCCCGCCACCGCACCCACTCCACCTCCGGCGGCCTCGAGTCGGTCGATGGCCACCGATGTCCGAACGTCGAGACCATCAGCCAATCGCTCGATGATCCGGCGCATGCCGTCGGTGCCGACGTACCGAGGTTCGACTCCTCGCTTGGGATCGGTGATGCTCGCCGAGCGGAACCACTCTCGGACCAACCCTTGTTGAGCCCAGGTCTCGACCGCGGCCGCAAACTCCGCAGAACGAGCGCTGAAGTGCTGCGCACCATGGTCGAAGCGAGCCTCGCCGGCACGTCGGCTCGCAATCCGGCCGCCAACGACCCGACCCTTGTCGACCACGACGGAGTCGATGCCTTGCGCCTGCAGGCGCCGGGCCGCAGTCAGACCGGCCATGCCGGCGCCCACGATCAGCACCCTCGAATCGGACATAGCCGCGTTTCACTCGATCCGGGCGAGACGTCGGTTCAGACGGCGCATGGCGAAGCGAAACCCGGTCGCGCCAATGCGAGCCGCTACGGGAGAGAGAACGCGCGGCAATCGGGGCACGGTGACGTCCTCGAACCATTCAACCCTCGTGCGGCCTTCGTACGGCGCGACGACGAAGCCGGCCCGACCCTCGAGAACTGGTCCCACCTTGTCGATTACACACCTTCCCGTCCGGTCGTCGGATGACCAGCTGGCTTCGCTCACCTGCATTCGATCCTCAAGGGTGAGCGGGCCGACCCCAGTCCATGCTGTAAAGCTCGAGCCCGGGGCAGTCGGAACGTCGCCGTGCACCTCAACCCTGGTTGCAGGAATCCACGCTTCGTGGCCCTTCCAGTCGACCAGTGCTTCCCAAACCTGCCGGGGCGCAGCGTCGAAGTCAACGGTCACGGTGAACTGCACGGAAGTCAGCGACGACGATTCCACGTTGGCGGGTTCAGTCACGATCGATCAGGGCGGACACGGTGGACAGGGTGAAGACACTGATTGCCGGAAGTGAGCGCTTGATTGGATCTTTCACCTTGACGTGCATTCCGATCGCGCCCAGCATCATCGCCGCCAGTCCTGCAGACGCTGGCCGCGCGAGCTTGGGCTCCCGAAGACCGACGAGCATCATGACGGCGAGACTGACCTTCGCCGCGCCAACTGCGTACATCGCCTTCTCCGACATCCCGTACTCGGCGAACTCCTCTTTCATGTTGGTGGCGTCACCGCCTCGGTAGCCGGTGTCCTTGTTGAACCGGAGGAACCATACGTTCAGGATCCAGAGTGCGGCTGCTGTCTGTGTGATATTCCCGAGGGCCTTCATCGGTCGGTCTCCTTTCGAGCGACGTAGATCGTCTACTAGAAGTATCGCACTCCTGACCGCTGTTGACGCCTGTTACCGGAGGGGCATAAGAGGCAGTGGTTTTCTACTGGATTCGCATGCCGGAGATCGCCCGGCTGATCACGAGCTGCTGGATCTGCTCGGTCCCTTCGAAGATGTCGTGAATCTTGGTCGCTTTTCTGTTGATTCTCAAAGTAGATGACGACCGCTGATGACCGCCGTTCGACGATCTCGGCGAATCGGATTGGCCGATGGGCGTCGTACACCCCATATAAAGTCATGAGATGGCCGACGAGCGTGAGATCATGACTGTCGATCAGCTCGACACCATGACACCCGACGAGCGCGCGCAGGCCTTTTGGGATCGGATCGTCATCACAAGGACATTGCGGGCACCGAACGCTAACGCGTCAAATCCCAAGGCGACCGCGAATTGGGGACCAGCCGCACCCTCCCGTGTCGTGCCGGACTTGTGTTCGTGATGATGGATCCGGCGGGGCAGTTCGCCCAAAGCCAGTCAGATATCTTCGTGGACGACGCGATCACGCGGAGTGATTGGATACAGGCCGCGGCGATCCTTCTCATCTCGATTGTCGTGGCATTTGTTGTTGCCAAGCTTCTGCGGCGACTGATCGCACACGGGATCGGCCCCGGCTTCGCATCGATCGTGATGGCACGCCTTGTGAGCTACATCGTTGTTCTCGTCGGCCTGTTCTACACGCTGACGACTGTCGGCGTACGTGTGGGCCCGCTCCTCGGCGCACTCGGCCTCGGTGGCCTCGTGCTCGCCCTCGCCCTCCAAGGCCTCGTCGAGAGCTTCGTCGGTTCGATCATCCTGCAAGCGCGCCGGCCATTCACGATCGGCGACACCGTCGAGCTCGATGGAAGTGTCGGCATCGTGGAGGACATCGACTCCCGGACGACACTCCTTCGGGCGCTGGACGGGACCCACGTCCGCATCCCCAACGGCACGGTCGTGGCGTCGACGATTGTCAACATTACGCGCGAGCCGATCCGCCGCAGCGCACTCGACGTGGGGGTCGCCTACGACACCGACCTCGAACTGGCCCGCGCCACGCTCGAATCAGCGATCGGACGGGTGCCAAGGGTTCTCGATGATCCGCCCGCCACCATCAACGTCACGGGCTTCGATGACTCGAGCATCGGATTTCGCATCCTCTACTGGCACGCAAGCGACGTCCCGTCTGAGCTCGCGTGCCGAAGCGATCTCACCGTGGCAGTTCACCAGGCCCTTGGCGCCGAGGCGATCACGATCGCGTTCCCCCAAGTGGTCGTCTGGAGCGGCGTGGCCGGACCAGGCCCCTATATCTCGCCGCCCGGCAGCGTCGAGATGCCGTATCCGGGCCTCGACGCCCCGGGGCGGGCAGGCCGGAGACGACGCGGAGCTCAGCTTCGACGACCCGGCCGGCGCAAAACCGAGCAGTGAAGGTCAGGCGTTCGGGCTGACGAAGTCCTTCATGCAGGGCCCTCTGGAGGCTCAGCTCGGAGTCGTGGGCGGCGCACAGCGGCCACCGACCGGAGCGGCATGGCTGAGATCTCGTATACCGCGCCGACCAGCTGCGCCGGAGCCCGAGCGGCCTCGACCAGTCCATGACCCAAAGCAGCCCCGGCGGCGCGGCCGGACGGCCGCCGCATCCACCCCAGCGAGATGAATACGCCGAGCGAGACTGCGGCGATGAGCCCCATGAACACGGTGACGATGAGCCAGCCGGCATCCCGCTCAATCAACGGGAGTTCTGAGAAGTTCATGCCGAAGAAGCCCACTACGAGCGTCAGCGGCAGCATGATGGCTGCGTACACGGTGAGCACTTTGCTCACCTCGGTGGCGTCGCGGGCTTCGGCTCCCCGATAGGCGTCGAGGGTCTCGGCCAAGGCGGCCCGGGCGCCATCGGCACCTTGGGCCGCGCGGGTTGCGGTATCGAACACGTCGGAGAAGCGACGGCGGGCCGTGTCGGACAGCATCGGTGAGGACGTGTACCGCAGTTCGTCGAGAACCTCTCGCTGCGGGTGGATCGCGCGACGCAGAGTGGCCAGGTCCGAACGAACGGCAGTTATCTCGCCGAGGAACGTCTTGTCGGCGGAGAGAGCGAGCTCGACGAGATCGTCGGCTCGATTGTCGAACACGTCGAGCACGGAGAGAAGCCGCCGGGTCAAGACGTCGGCGAGCCGAGCGAGGAGGGTGTCGGCGCCGCCGCCGCCGAGTTCGGCTCGACGCTGGACCGCATCCCAGAGCACGTCAACCGACGGCGAGGACTGGCGGCGGATCGTGACGAGATGACGCTGCGTCAGAAAACAATCGACCTCGTACGTTTCGATCCGATCTTCACCGAGGCCATGCAGGACCACGAGAACAGAAGTGCCGAAGTCGTCGACTTTCGGCAGGTCGACGTCCTCGACCGCATCACGGACGCCAAGCGAATCGAGTCCGAGATCTTCGACAAAGGGAAGGAGTTCATCGAAGTCATCTACACCCGCCTCGATGTCTATCCACAGCCAGTCCGTAGACGCAGGCTTGGTCAGCAGTGTGGTCGATAGGTCCGTCACCTGCGCCAGTCCCTCCGCTCTGAAGTGAAGAACCCGAGTCCGCATCGTCATGATGTCCCCTCTCGATGGACTGCAACTTCCATTCTTGCCCGGGCCGCAACCGAGAGCGGGCATCCCTTCCGGCCCCCCACGACGTGATGCCACGATGACACGGTCGTGTCATGGAGCAATCAAATGGGATTCGTCAGACTGACCCAATGGTTCCGACCAACTCGACTCGCCGCGTGCTCGGATGGCGTGAATGGGCCCGGCTCGACGCGTGGTGCGATACACCGATCAAAGCGAAACTCGACACCGGGGCCAAGACGTCGTCGATCCACGCGTTCGGACTCGAGATCTCAGCGGGTCGCCGAAACGGATCACCGGCATCGGCCCGGTTCGAAGTCCATCCGGAGCAGGACACCGCTGCCGGCAGCACCCTCGTCGAAGTCGACCTGTGCGGATATCGAGAGGTCCGCTCCTCGAACGGAGTCATCGAGATACGTCCGGCCGTCATCACTGACCTCACTTTGGGGGGATCCACCTTTCCGATCGAGCTCACGCTCACGGACCGCGACCTCATGGGATTTCGGCTCCTGGTCGGTCGAGAAGCGATTCGCCGACGGTTTCTCATCGATGCAGATGCCTCGTTCCTGGCCGAGGCGAACTCGTGAACGCTTCATCCTCGTCGACGGCTCTGTCACTGGGAATCCTGTCGCGCGCCCCCAAGAGCTACAGCACGCGGCGGCTGGTCGAAGCGGCCAAAACACGAGGACACTCGGTGAGGGTGCTCGACACGTTGCGGTTCGCGATCGATCTGTCCTCCCGGGCTCCGGACATGCAGTACCGAGGGAAACCCCTACCGGAGCTCGATGCGGTGATTCCGAGAATCGGCGCGTCGATCACCTTCTTCGGGCTCGCGGTGGTCCGCCAGTTCGAACAGATGGACGTGTACACACCTATTACGTCGAACGCCATTGCCAACTCTCGTGACAAGCTGCGTGCAAACCAGATACTTGCTCGGCACGACGTCGGACTACCCGCGACGGCGTTCGTTCGGGATCGGGCTGACGTTTTACCGGCAATCGAACGCGTGGGCGGCGCTCCGGTCGTGATCAAGTTGCTCGAAGGCACCCAGGGCATCGGCGTGATCCTTGCCCCGGACGTCAAGGTCGCCGAAGCCGTGATCGAAACCCTCCAGAGCACCCGTCAGAACGTGCTGCTCCAGCGGTTCATCTCGGAGAGTAAGGGTCGCGACCTGCGGGCATTCGTGATCGGCGACCAGGTCGTGGCCGCCATGCGGCGAACGGCCCAGGGTGACGAGTTCCGGTCGAATGTACATCGAGGAGGGTCCGCCGAAGCGGTCGAACTGCCAGATGAATACCGGCGGGTCGCCATTCAGTCAGCGCAGATCATGGGGCTGCGCGTCGCTGGAGTCGACATGCTGGAATCGGCCGACGGGCCACTGGTGATGGAAGTCAACTCCTCGCCCGGGTTGGAGGGAATCGAGGGCGCCACCGGACTCGACATCGCCGGCGCGATCATCGACTACACCGTGAATCAGGTGTCATTCCCCGATATCGACATGCGCCAACGTCTGTCGGTCTCAGCAAACTATGGCGTTGCCGAACTGCACATCAACGAGGGTGCTGCGGTGCTCAACGACGCTCCCACCGTCGGCGACCTTCGAGAACTCGACATCACCGTTCTCACGCTTCACCGCGACCTGACCGTCATTCCGAATCCGAAGGATTCCCGTCCAATTCAAGCCGACGACCGCCTTCTCTGCTTCGGCAACCTCGAAATCCTCAAGACCCTCGTTCCCCTACGAGCCCGCCGACGCCAAGTGCCAAAGATCCAGCAGCTCGATCAATCGTGACCCAACACGAGGCGGTGGAACGAATGACCATTGTTCTGCTGTGCTCATTTCTGGGTTCGGGGGCGGGTCACCCGAGCCCTGCGCCTCAG
>SHLQ01000220.1 GCA_004282895.1 Acidimicrobiales bacterium | reverse complement strand
TGCCCTCTCGACGGCGGTCGGGAGCAATGAACTCATCGTAGCGACTGAACACCAGCTTGACCGGCCGCTTGGCCGCCTTGGCGAGTGAGGCAACGTGGGCTTCGTAGTGGAAACCACACTTGCCGCCGAAGCCACCGCCCATGTGTGGCACGATGATGCGCACGGCGCTCACCGGTAGTTCGAGCGTTTCGCACACACCATCTCTCGCTTCGAACGGCACCTGGGTGCTCGTCCAGATGGTGACCTTCTCACCCTCCCACTGCGCCGCGACGGCACGAGGTTCGATTGGCGCGGCGTGGCTGGCGTCGGACTCGTAGCGGGACGTCACCACATGGTCGGCCGCGGCCAGTGCGGCTTTGGCGTCACCCTTGTTGATTGAGGAGAACTGGAGGACGTTGCCATCGCGGCCCATGTCGTCGCCGCCCTCGTAGTCCGCCCAACCTTCGTGGACGAGGGGCGAGCCGGGTTGTATCGCCGCTTCCAAGTCGCCGACTACCGGAAGTTCTTCGTACTCGAAGGCGATGGCGTCGAGGGCTTGTTGTGCGATCTCCTCGCTGATGGCCGCGACGCCGGCGACAACCTCACCCTCGTATCGCACGTAGTCCTTGGCGAAGAGCCGTCGATCCGCAACGCCGTAGCTGTAGAGCACATCGGGGACATCATCTGACGTAAGGACGGCGAAGACACCGGGGATGGCCTTCGCCGCGGCCACGTCCAGTTTTGTAATGCGACCATGGGCGACGCCCGCGTAGAGGAACTTGCCGACCAACATGCCTGTAAGTGTGAGGTCCGCCGTGTACCGGCCAGAGCCCGTGACTTTGTCGGGTCCGTCCGCTCGAACGAATGTCGGGTGATCAGTGACGGCCATACGTCGCTCCCTTTCGCTGGGTCAGCGAACAGTCTCGCGCATGCGCTGTGACAGTTGGGAGTTCGGCCACCTCACCGATGTAGCGTCGTCGACATGAGTGACCGAAACGATCCCATTCATCTGTGCATCGAACGCTGGCATCAGCACATGGCCCACACCCTTCACGGCGGCTTCGACGCGGTGCTTCATCCGGATGTCGTTTTCCACTCACCGGTCGTCTTCACGCCCCAGGTCGGCCGCGACATCACCATGCTCTATCTGGGAGCCGCAGAGGCCACCATCGGCGGTCCGGACTCAGGTTTCCACTACACCAAGCAGGTTCTGGATGGCCACCATGCGGTACTTGAGTTCGAGACGACGATGGATGGCAAGTTCGTAAACGGCGTCGACATCATCACCTGCGACGACGACTCGATGATCACCGAGTTCAAGGTGATGGTGCGACCCCTGCAAGCGATGAACGTGGTGCACGCCCAGATGATGCAGATGCTGGAGTCGATGGCTCCGTAGCCACTAGGCGTGGGGGTCCGTGCCCTCGAGTGCGGCCACGGCATCGGGCACCGGTGGGTCCCCTCGCCGGTCGGTGGCAGATTGCGGCGCACCGAAGGTGGACGTCAACGGCACCACACCGGCCCAATGCGGGCCATCCATGTCCTGTTCCTCATCGATCGGATCGCCGCACCGCACCTTCGCAGAGGATTCGGCGAGCGGTACCGCAAAACCATCGTCTTCTTGTAGTCCGCGTCACTCGGCGGTCGCGCCGAATCCCAGATGGGGGCGATGTGGTCGTTGATGACTTTGAGCGCCGCCATCATCTGTCCGCGATCGGTGATCGGTGTCGCCTCGCCACGAACCAGCGCGGTTGGCGCCACGCTTCAGCGTTGTCCGGACGGAGGGAGGTTGCTCTTCGGCCATCCGGAAAAGCTACATCCGCTTCAGCAGCTCCGCCTTCTTCTCTTCGAACTCCGCCTCGGTGATCGTGCCCCGCACGCGCAGCTCGTCCAGCTGGGCGATCTGCTCCGGAATACTGGGTGCGGCCGGGGCCGCTCCCATGCTCGCCGCACTCAGCTTCGCGAGTCGGCGCTCCTCGAACGCCTCTTTCTGCGCATAGATCTCTGACTGCACGTGATTGGGCCTGCGAATGTTGTTGAACGTTTGGCGACCGCCCTCGCCTGCGCTCTCGATACCCAGGTCACCGGCGCCCGCGAGCCGTTCGAACACTGTCTGGTTGAAGAAGACGGTGTTGATGCGGTCGAGGGGGATCTCGATGCCTTCCTTCGACAGAACTCCACTGCGGCTGATGACTCGTTCCGTGGTGACGACAAACTCGGTGGTGACCCACTTCGCATATTCCATGGCGAACTTCACGAGAGTCACCAGCACGGCCAAACCGACAATCACCTGCAGCGCAGTCCACAACCCACCGTCGCGGTCAACGGCGAGCAGAACGATGCCGAACAGCACGAGCCCTGCAAGCAATGCACTGATCGGCGTGATCGTCCACCAGTGGGGGTGCATGTCGGCAACAACTTCTTCATCGTCACTCAACAGATCGGGCGGAAATGCCATGACCGGAGTCTAGTTCTGCGCGGCATGCTGATCCCAGTGCAAAGGTTGTTCGTCGCCGTGTGGCCCAGTGAATCCGTCGTGGAAGAGCTGATCGCGCTTCCACGAAAGCCGCGACCTGGCATTCGATGGGTCGAGCCGCAGAACTGGCACACCACGCTCCGATTCCTCGGTGATGCGGACGTCGGCGAGGTTGCGGCTCAACTCGACGGCGTGAACTTCGAACCGATAAAGGTTCGTTATGGTCCTGGCGTCGACGTGTTGAACGAACGGGTGATAATCGTCCCGGTTCACGGCTTGGACGAACTCGCGTCGACGGTCAATCGTGCCACCGCCGACCTCGGCACCGATCGACCCCGGAAACGATTCGTCGGACACCTCACACTCGGTCGGTTGAAGTCACGCCCGCCCGTGTTGAAGGCGGTCGGCATGCCCATCTCCGCTGAACAGCGAGTGAATGCGTTCCACCTTGTCGGCAGCACGCTCCGTCCGCAGGGAGTGCGGTACGAGATCCTCGAGTCATTCCCCGCCACCGCAGCACACAGATGACATGCCGCGAATCCACCCAGCGGGCGACTTCGTCATACCCGGTGAGTACAGTCTGCAGTCGTGAGTGAACCGAGCGCCGACCATATCCTCGCGGGCCTGAACGACGAGCAGATGGCTGCTGTCACCAGTTCCGCTGAGGTGTTGTGCATTCGTGCCGGGGCCGGATCAGGAAAGACCCGAGTGCTCACCCGTCGTATCGCCCACGGCGCCGCCACCGACGCTCTCGACCCCCGCCGCGTACTTGCACTCACGTTCACCCGCAAGGCCGCAGGTGAGCTCAACCACCGGCTTCGCCAACTCGGACTGCGTCAGTCCGCCGCTGCGGGCACTTTCCACTCGATCGCCCTCGCCCAGCTGCGTCAGCGCTGGGACGAGCAGGGCGAGCGGGCACCCACGCTGCTTGACCGCAAGGTTGGCTTCGTCGCCCGGTTGCTGCCTCGCACCTCCCACGATCGCACCACGCCTCTCGATGTGGTGGGCGAGATCGAGTGGGCCAAGGCGCGGCGCATCCTTCCCGAGAAGTACTCCGCAGAGGCCGAAGCCGCCGATCGTAAGCCACCCTTCAGCGGAGACGTGATCGCTCGTATCTACGAGGACTACGAGCAGACCAAGGCCAAACGCAACCTCATCGACTTCGACGACATCCTCATCCTGTGCGGTCGCACGCTGCAGCGAGATCGATCGGCCGCCGCCGCGTTCCGCTGGAAGTTCCGCCACATCTTCGTGGACGAGTTCCAGGACGTGAACCCGCTGCAGTTCGCGCTGCTCAAGATGTTCGTCGGCGACGAACCCGACCTCTGCGTCGTCGGCGACAGTCGCCAGGCCATCTACGCGTGGAACGGCGCCGACAGCAGTTATCTCGACAACTTCGAGGATCACTTCCCCGGTGCCGTCACCGTGTCCTTGCGGCAGAACTACCGGTCGACTCCCGAGATTCTGTCCTGTGCGAGCGCGGTGCTCCCGAAACACGATTCGTTGGTCCCGACCCAAGCCAGCGGTCCCACACCGACGATTCGTACGCATGCTCGTGGTGATGTCGAGGCCCGCGCAATCGCACGGGAGCTTCGCAACGCCCATTCATCGTCACGCCGTTGGTCCGACATGGCGGTGCTCGTGCGTACAAACGCCCAAGTCGTGTTGATGAGCGAGTTGTGTGGCGAGCTCGGCGTTCCCGTCCACGCCCGCACCGATCGCAAGCTGCTCGATCGTCCCGAGATCAACGACGCACTCGACGAAATGCGAACCGCGCCGACCCTCGAGCTGGCGCTCAACGATCTCTCCACAAAACTCGCCAACAGTGCCGATGATGATCCGGTGGAGGTCGATGAGGGGGCCGACGATCACCGCTCCCTGGTCGAGGCCTTCATTCGCCTCGGCCGCGACCACCTCGCCGTTGATCCGGCGGCGACGGTCCAGTCGTTCGTGAGCGCGCTCAAGACCGGTGCCACCGATCTGATGAACGCACCCGGTGACGCTGTCGACATCACCACCTTCCACGCGGCGAAGGGTCTCGAGTGGGACATCGTGCACGTGGCGGGCATGGAGCGTGGCCTCTCCCCCATTGGTCACGCCAAGACGCCGGAGGCGCTCGAAGAGGAACACCGGCTCGTCTATGTCGCACTCACGCGCGCTCGCAAGAAGCTGCATCTGCATTGGGCCCAGGAGAGACTCTTCGGGGACCGCGTCAGCAACCGCAACCCGTCACCGATGCTCGACGTCATCGCAGCCGCATCACGAGGCGAAGACCCGCGGAGTCGCAGGAAGGGTGCGGCCCGGCACGCCAGCAATGCCAAGAAGAACCTGCGAGCCAAGAACGGCGGCAAGGCCGAAAGCCGCGTGCCCGACGACGATCCAATCCTGGTCGCGCTCAAGTCATGGCGGAGCTCAGTGGCTAAAGCCAATGACGTTCCCGCCTTCGTGGTGTTCCATGACAGCACGCT
>SHLQ01000061.1 GCA_004282895.1 Acidimicrobiales bacterium | reverse complement strand
CTCCCCCCGCACCGACCCGCGAAGCCCCGGTCATCTCCAATGATTTGCGGGCGCGCGCTGCCAACGCGCTGGCCGCCGAACGGTCGATCTAGTAACGGCCCCTCCCCTCCCGGCGGTACCATCTGTCCGTGGGCAATTCCTTTGGACACTCCTTCGTAGTAACGACATACGGCGAAAGCCATGGTGCCGCGGTTGGTGTCGTAATCGACGGGATTCCAGCACGGCTCCCGATCGACCTCCACGAGATCCAAACGGAGCTTGACCGACGGCGCCCGGGACAGAGCCGTCTGGTGACCCAACGGGACGAGGCAGACGCGGTCGAGATACTCAGCGGCGTCCATGAGGGGCGGTCCACCGGTGCGCCGTTGGCAATGATCGTGCGGAATGCAGATCAGCGTTCGGGCGCCTATGACCACCTCAAGGACCTCTATCGGCCATCCCACGCCGATTTCACCTACGACGCCAAATACGGTCTGCGGACGTGGCAGGGTGGTGGAAGATCCAGCGCTCGCGAAACCATCGGTCGGGTCGCCGCCGGGGCGGTCGCGGTTCGGCTGTTGCGGGAAGTCGCGGCCGCGTCGGGAGTGTCGGCCCCGGAGATCGTCTCGTGGGTTGATCAAGTGCAAGACGTGAAGGCTGACGTCGACGCCGCGACGGTCGGGCGAGCGGATATCGAGTTGGATCCGACGCGTTGTCCTGACCCAGGCGCAGCGGAGATCATGACGTCACGGATCGAACAGGCCCGCAAGGATGGCGATTCCCTGGGCGGTATTGTCCGCACGGTCGTTCGCAACGTTCCCGTCGGCCTCGGCGAGCCGGTGTTCGATCGCCTCGAAGCGGATCTGGCAAAGGCCATGATGTCGCTGCCGGCCACCAAAGGGTTCGAGATCGGCAGTGGTTTCGCCGCGGCGACCATGACCGGTCGAACCCACAATGACCCGTTTGTACCCGGACCCGACGGGCAACCGACAACATCGACCAACAACAGTGGCGGCGTTCAGGGTGGAATCACGAACGGAGCGCCGTTGGCGTTCCGTACGGTGTTCAAACCAACGGCCACCATCTCTTCTGCGCAATCAACGGTCTCGACGTCAGGAGAGGCCGTGACGTTGGAGGCAAAGGGTCGCCATGACCCGTGTGTGTTGCCCCGTGCGGTCCCGATGGTCGACGCGATGGTGGCGATCGTGCTGGCCGATCACACGATCCGACAGCATCGCAACTCACTTCTGGGCTGACTCAGCGACCACTCGCCGAGAAGTGCTGCCAGTCCTTGGCGCCGTCCCAGTTGCCGCCCCATCCCCATCCGATCGACGCGAATGCCTCGACCGCAGGATCGCCGGGGTACAGCCCACCCGTGACCCGTTGGGAGCGGTCGGCGTAGGCTCTGCCGGCCGGCGGAAACACGGTTGCGCCCTTGACGTAGGGGTTGATCAGTGGGTTCACGTCGATGGCGGTACCGAAGGCGTGGTTCGACCAGACACCGGGACGCCATGCGACTTCACGACAGTTGAACGCCGAGGTGTTGTTCGCCTCCATCGAGGCATCGTCGTCGGCGCCATATTCATCAACGAGCCGCATCTGCTGGATCGGATAGCCGAGGTCGAAGAGCTGCAGCATTACGGCGCTGACGTTCTCGGCATGATCGGCATGTACGACGAGTTCGCCGGACGCGACCCTGCCGTCAAAGTCCCAATGGGCGACGTTCAGATATCGAAGGTTCTCCAGCGCTACCGGACAGCCCTCGCGCCAGGACGCAGTCATTCTCTGCTGCAGATCAGAGGAGATCGGCGAGATCGTGGACCAGAACTCTTCTGGCGCCACGGTTGTCGGTGGTGGCGCAGTTGTTGTGCTGGCCGGTGGAGCGGTAGTCGACGTTGGGGTGGTGGTCACGACGACTTCGTCTGCCACCTCTGCTGTCTCAGGCGCAAGACTCGTCGGCGGTTCCTTCGTCAGCGTCCCGTTGCTGGTCGCAGCCGTGGCCACAGAGGCGCACGCCCCGGCCAGCAGGCCGAACGCGGCCAGCCACCGCCATGGACTCCGCATGGGTTAGAGCGACTGAGCTGCCGCTGGCTGTGACATCGGAGCGGTCGTCACGTCCTGGCTCTCGGGGAACAGGTCGACGATCGCTTCGTCGAGTTCCTCGATGACCCCCGACAGCGGCAGAATGTTCAACACACCCTGACCGTTCTGGAGCAGATCGACGATCTCGGCGCCGCTGCGCACGAGTACCGCCTGGGAGCCGTTGACCACAAGATTGGCCGTGGTGACATCCTCACCCAGTTCGTCCTGCAGATAGGCGAACACCTCTCGCACCTGCTCGAGACGGATCCCGGAGTCGAGGAGGTTCTTGACAACCTTCAGTTCGAGCAGATTCCGGTAGGAGTACCGGCGGCGGGAACCGCTCCCCGCGGCATCGGCCAGGCTGGGACGAATCAGGTCCGTCCGGGCCCAGTAGTCGAGTTGGCGATAGCTGATGCCGACGATTTCGGCTGTGCTCTTTCCGCTGTATCCGTCGTTCACGTCGAAGACCTATCTGTTGGCTGTTGGCTCCACCCGAAACACCCATGGGGTAATTACGCAGTTGTCATCCTACGTTGTCCCACTCGCGCGGTCAATGACCCCGGGTGGTCAGTCTCGCGCGCACCGCGCGAGCGGTGGTCTAGGAGGTTTCGCCGAAGTCTTCGGGCGAGACGTTGTCGATGAAGTCCTTGAACTCCTCCACCATGGTCTCCGCCTGTTCCTCGGGGTCTGGTTCCTCCGGGTAGCCAGCCTCTGCCAAAATCTCCTCCGACGCGAATATCGGAACATCCAGCCGAACAGCCAACGCAATTGCATCGGACGGGCGGGCGGACTGAACACGCGCCTCAGCTGGAGAACGCAGGTGCATCTCGGCGAAGAAGGTTCGCTCCCGAAGCTCGGTAATGACGACCCGTTCCATCGTCACCTCCATGTTGTCTATGACCTCCGCGAACAAGTCATGGGTCATCGGCCGCGGCGGCTTGACCCCTTCCTGCGCCAGCGCGATCGCTGTTGCTTCGGTGCCACCGATGAAGATCGGAAGCAACCGGCTGACCTCCTCCTCAGTCGACCGAAGGACGACGATGGGAGTGTTCGACGGAAGCTCAACGCGCACACCAAGCAGCTCCATGGGGATCATGCGGTCGACTCTACTCGGCGTCTGCAGAACCCGTGCCGTGGAAGAACTGCAGCTTGAAACGGCCGATCTGCAACTCGTCACCGTCCACAAGTGCGGCGTCGTCGATACGTTCTCGATTGAGGTACGTCCCGTTGAGGGAGCCAACATCGACGGCCCGGTAGCGGCCCCCGTCGTTTCGTAGTTCGACGTGACGGCGGCTGACGGTGACGTCGTCCAGGAAGATGTCGCTCTTGGGGTGACGGCCAGCCGTGATGACATCTGCGTCCAGTGCGTATCGAGAGCCGGCCTTCGGGCCCTCGTTCACCACCAGGATGCCCGTATGTGAGTCGAAGCCTTGACGGTCGGCCAGATGGTCCGGGTCGCCTTGCTCGGGATGGGGCTCCACGACGGGAAGAGCAGCCGTGGGATCGTCGGGGCGACCTCCTACCCGCTCGCCGCACGACGAGCAGAAGTTCGCGGTGGCGTCATTGCTGTGCCCACAGGCTGGGCAAGCGGAGACCATGGCTACTCTCCGGTCAGGGCCTGATACGCCGATGAGGTGAGCAGCGACTCGAGCGCATTCGGGTCGTCGGTGGAGAGAACCATCAGCCAGCCGTCGCCATACGGGTCCTGGTTGATCTTGCCGGGTTCGGCTTCCAGCGCCTCATTCACGGCGACGACCGTGCCGGTGAGCGGCGCATAGATGTCCGACACCGACTTCGTCGACTCCACTTCGCCAACAGACGTACCGCTTTCGATCGACGACCCGACGGCAGGTAGCTCGACGTACACAACATCACCCAGGGCGTCTTGGGCATAGTCGGTGATGCCGACCCGTAGCCCTTCGTCCTCGGCGCGGACCCATTCGTGGTCGGCGGTGTAGTGGAGCTCGTCTGGAATATTCATGCGCGTAGCTTAACCGGACGACGAGCGGGCGTCTGCCAAAGCGGTTCGGGCGAGTGGGACGTATCCCCACGCCGCGTACCACGAGATTGCCAGGCCAGGAATGCCGCAGATCCAACCCAGCACCTCGTAGACCCACGCACCGGATGAGGCTCCGGCGGCACCGAGGAGGAGCGGATACGCGAACATCAAAAGGAAGGTTCCGGTCTTTCCCCACCAGGTCACGTCGAAGTGATGCACTCCCAGCGCACCAAGACCCAGGGCCGCGAGGGACACGAGGCCCTCGCGCAGCAGGGTGAGTGCGGCGAACCACGCCGGCACGGAGCCGTCAATCCACATGCCGATGACCGCTGCCAACAGCATGAGCCGGTCAGCCGTTGGGTCGAGGAGCTTGCCGAACTCCGAGACCTGATTGAATCGACGGGCGTACCAGCCATCAACCCAGTCGGTCGCACCCAGTGCTCCCAGCAGCAGGGCGGCGCCGTACCGGTTGTCCTGGGCGAAGAGCAGGTAGAGGAACCACGGCACACACAGCAGACGCCCGAAAGAGAAGAAATTCGGCAGCGTGAACGGTCGCCACTCCGTCACGTCCGGAGTCGGCTCGCCGTCCATGCGGCCAGCGTAGTGCTGCAACGGACAAGGGCCCTAGTGTGGGGTCATGCCGACCATCTTCACGAGAATCATCGAAGGGGAGATCCCCAGCCGAATGTTGTGGGAGGACGACATCTGTGTCGCGTTCCTCGATGTTCGACCTCTGGCCCCCGGCCACTCTCTGGTGGTTCCACGCGTGGAGATCGATCAGTGGACAGACCTCCCGGTCGAACATGCTGCACATGTCATGACTGTGGCCCACGCGATCGGGCGCGCCCAAAAGACCGTGTTCCGCCCAGCCCGGGTGGGGTTGATGATTGCCGGGTTCGAAGTCCCGCACACCCACGTTCATGCTGTTCCCATGGACTCGATGCGTCAGCTTGACTTCAGCAACGCTGACAACCGTCCTGATCAGGCTGCGCTCGACGAGCAGCATCAGGCGCTCCGGACCCAGCTGCTGGCCGATGGACATCACCTAGGCGGCTAACGCCGGTACACACCGATGTCGCCGAATTGTGCGACCTTGTCGAACTCGAGCGCCGCCGCAACCTGATCGAACGTTGCCCGCGCCACCGGTGTCCAGTCGGGTGACTCCTCATCGAGGATGATCACATCCGCTGCGAACTCGCGGTCGGCTGGCCGATGTAGGGGTTTGTCATGGCGAAAAAGGGTGATGTCCACTCGTTCTGCGAGGTGCGGCATCGAGCGATCCAACGCGGCAACGGCCTCGTCGTCCCCGACCAGATCCACCGCCGCAAGGATGTTCAGTTCTTCGGCGTCTCTGCTCCCCCAGGACCAAGGGCTGTTGTAGGGCGAGCTGCCCGCGGAAAGGGTGAAGAACACGAGCGATGCAAAGACCACTCCCGTAAGCAAACGGCCATTCACGAAGACTCGATGGATACTCCTTCGCCCGAGCGTACGGAAGGCGAACGCCGTGGCCACGGGAAGGAAGGCGAGCGCCGCAACATCCTGCTGAGGTGACCCGAACTCTCCCGGCGGGATGGAGGCAATGAACCCGAACGCGCCGAACAACATCAGGGGAAGCTGAAATCGCGGCTTCAGGATGGGAAGGAACAGCAGCGGGGCGAACAGCGAAACCAGGCGGGCGAAGTTCTCCTCGGCCAGGAAGTCTTTGATCACATCGATCGGGCTGCCCAACATCCCCCACAGAATCGATACCGGCCCATCGCCGTAACTGGCGAATGCCTCGCTGTGGACGAATTCGCCGCCGGCGAGGTCGGCTTGGAAGATCAACAGAGCCAACACGCCCCAGACTGCGCCGGCGCCGGCGGTGAGCCGTCCCGCCCGCGTGCGGCCTTCGACGGCAAGAAGCGCACCCAGGCCGATCATCACGAGACCCAAGTCGGACCGAACGGCCAAGGTCACAATGACGGCCATGGCGAACCGGACCCACTGTTCGCGCTGGCTGGCGAGATAGGCGTAGACCATGGTCGGGACCGCCAACGCCTCGGGGTGGAAGCCGCTGAGGTTCAGATTGTGCAGGTTCGGTTGAAGTCCGTAGGCGATCGCCAGAACCAGCGAGGTTTCGATTCCCAACTCCAACACCCGTCTTGCGATCCGCCAGAGCGGAACAACACCCACGGCGAGTGCTGCCGACTGGATGATCAACAAAAACGGTGCCGTGGGCACCACGCGTGCTACTTGCGCGATCGGCCACATGATGATTGAGAACTGGCCTTCGTAGATACTGCGGCCGGTCACCGACACTTCGGGGGGCAGGTCCTCGCCGATCAGCCAGACCCCCTGCAGCCATGCGGCGAAGTCTTCGCCCAACTCGAGACTCCGCAGGCGAGCGAGGGCAAGACCGGCGAAGAGGAGGAAGAGGATTGTGGCAACGATCCACGGGATCGCTCGATCGGGTCCGGTACCTTCGAGTTGAGCCTGCAATCGGAGGTATTGGTGTTTCACCGACCGGCGTAGGTCGGAACCAGGCGTGAAGACCGATGTCTGTGTCGCCGTCATGTGATGGCCGTCAACAATGACGAGGAGTTGTTCTTCACACTGTTTACGTCGGTTGAAACCTTGTGACTTCGAAGTAAACCTTCCGGCGCAGGCACCAGCAGCTGTTGTAGCGATTCGGTCTCGCCGTTGAAGGGATCGAGCCACTCCTCCCAGTTCTGCGGCGCCAACAACACCGGCATGCGGTTGTGGATGGGCTCCATGTCGCCATTGGGCCCACAGGTGAGGATCGTGCACGTGTGGTACTCACGTTCCTCGGCATCCCGCCATCGTTCAAAGAGCCCGGCGAACGCCAAGGGGTCGCCGTCGGCCCGATAAATGAACATCGGCTGTTTCGTCTTCTCGTCGATCCGCTTCCATTCGTAGAACCCGTCGGCGGCAACAATGCACCTTCGCTTGGCAAAGGCGCTTCGAAACGAGTTCTTGGTCGCGACGGTTTCGCTGCGGGCGTTGATCATCTTCGAGCCGATACGAAGGTCCTTCGCCCACCGGGGAACCAACCCCCATCGCAGGTAGTCGAGCGATCGTTCGTCGTTGCGCACGCGAACAACGGGTACATCCCGAGTCGGGGCGACGTTGTAATCGGGTTGAACATCTTCAGCCTCGACGGGAGCTTCCGCCCCGAAATAGGCCGCGAGCTTGTCGGGAGGTGTTGTCGTAGCAAAACGTCCACACATGCCACGCGGACTCTAGCGCCTAAGTGCCGTCAGCTCCTCCGGCAGGTCGTGCTCAACGCGCCAATTGACAACTGAAGTACATCTGCATCTGATGTCTGAAAGCGGGGAGCCGTGTCGAAGCCATCGAAGGATCCGGGCAGCTCGATTCGAAATGAGCGCTCGGCGGCATCGGCGCGAATCCGCCACGCCCACGACTCCCGGAGCTCGTCCGCTCGAAATGACTCGGACATTTCGACGAGCAACAACTCCCCTGAACACGATGTCGTCGGCGGCGTGTTCACCGCCGAACACCCTGGTCCCGCTGCACCGACGCGGAGCGGCGCTCGCGTCGCATCCACGCTGCTGGCGATAGCGCACCAGGGTGGCATCGCTTCAGTATCGGCGTGAACGGCGACCGCAGGCTGACCGTCCACCCAGAGTGGCCACCAGGTGGGCGAACCAGACGCTTCGGTTGAGACCAGCTGGATACTTCCGTCCGCCAGCCGCCGGTGCTCATCGAGCAATAGGTATGAACCCGCGTCGGTCATTTGCAGGATCGCGGTTCGCCCATCAGCGGTGTCGGTAATCTCTTGAGAGTTCAGCGCCTGCGGATTGTCCTCGCCAACGTCCGAGTCATCCTGCAGGGTGAACAGAACGCCCACCGCGATCCCTACGAGCACCACACCCGCCAGGACGACCTGCACCAGCCTGCGGGGACGTTCGATGTCCTGGCGCATCGTGTCGATGTCGCCCGCGTCGTCGGCGAAAAAGGCCTCATGTTCCGCGGTTTCCTCCACAGCAACGCGAGGGTACATCAGGGTGAACGTCCAACATGCTCAGCAGAACCTCACGCGCGCCGATTGAACGACGATGAACCGTCCTACACTCGCGCCAGTGCATCGTCTGGGGCTCGCGATTCTCTGCTTGGCCGTGATGGCTGCAGCCGCGCCCGCGAGGACAGCGCCCGCAATTGGGCCTTGGCTGGGCGCACCTCGCGGCTCATTCGACCTCGTTCGCGGTGTAGGCGATGCGATCGAGGTGTCGGGCACGGTACGAGATCCCGATTCCGCGTCGGCCCTTGATGTCGCCATCCTCGTTGACGGCGAACGTGTTCAGCGACTCACGACCGATCGACCCGGCGGCTTCGGCGAGCCGGTGTCGTTCACCACGACCGTGGCCACGGATCCTGGACTGCACAGGGTGTGCCTGAGGCTGTTGGGCGACTCGTTCGGACATCGGACGGTGGACTGTCGCGACGCGACCACCGCTCCCCCACGATCGGTCGACCCGGCTGTCGAGGCGAACGCGACGGGTGTCCTGGTGACACCAACGGGTGTCGTTGCGCCGGTGCTTGGCGTCGACGGGAACGACTACACCGTTCTGACGCCCTGTGGAGCCGAAGCCACGCTCTCTGAGGGCACGTTCGTCGAACGGGCGAGGGTTGTAATCGATGCCGGACACGGTGGTTCCGAATCGGGTGCCGTCGGCGTCGGGATCACGGAGAAGAACCTGAACCTTGTGGTCGCGGAACTCGTGGTCGAGAAACTGGAGAGCCTGGGTATCTCCGCCCAGCTCACCCGAACCTGGGACTACCGCGTGCCGATCAAAACTCGCGCCGACATCGCCGCGGCGCTAGCCCCCGACATCTTCGTCTCCGTTCACCACAACGGTGGCGCTCGCCGAGCGTCCGTGCGCCCCGGCACCGAGGTCTTCTACGCCGAGGGTATGCCCGAGTCCGAACGGGCGGCTCGGATCATGTACGAGGAGATGGTCGATGCGCTCGACGACTACAGCGCGAATTGGGTCAGCACCGTCAACGAGGGTGCATCACTTCGGCTCCGCGAAGAGGGCGACGACCTCTACGGGATTCATCGATATTCCCCCGGGATTCCGTCGATCATCACCGAATTCGTCTACCTGAGCAATCCTTCAGAGGCGGCCCTGATGCGTCAGGTGGAACTCCAGGAGCTGGAGGCGGACACGATCGTCTCCGCATTGCTTCGCTGGTGGTGGACCGACGAGGACGGCAGCAGCCGCGGCCGTCAATTCGTGGACTCCTCCAGCTCCGGCACCGGAGGATTCGACGGCTGCGCCGATCCACCACTGGTCGTCAACAGTCCTCTGGCGAGACGTGAATCGACGCTTGCGCTGCAGCAGGCCGAACTCGGCCGACAGGCAGCACGGGCCCTTACCCCTGCGCTGTTTCTCGCGACAGACCCCGCCGTCGACTAGTCGCTCCGCTTGGCCCGACTCGGCGCAACACGGGGCGGCTCAAACGGCTGTTTCGGGTACACCGGTGGCCAGGGTGCATCACCGATCGTCTTCAGGTTCTGGTTGAACTCCGCGACGAGGTCGTCGATTACCTGTGGCTGCTCATACATGTCCGCCCACGGGTCACTCTGCTCGTCAACGCGACCGGGCACCGTTTCCACGGTGAGCGTGTTCGGGTCGACCGTCTCCAACTCCTCCCAGGTAATGGGCGTCGACACTTGCGCCCCAACCCTCGGCCGAACCGACCAGGCCGCAAACACGGTCTTGTGAGGGGCGTTCTGATTGAAGTCGATGAAGACGCGTTGGCCCCGCTCCTCCTTCCACCACTTGTCGGTAAGGGCCGTGGGGTGTCGGGCGGACAAGTGCCGTGCGAGTGTCACCGCGGCGCCACGAACGTCATAGCTGTTCCACCCATCCGCCAGCGGTACGTAGACGTGCAGGCCCTTGCTACCGCTGGTCTTGACCCACGCTTCGATACCCAGCTCGCGAAACTCCTCCCGAACCAGGAAGGCCGCGGCGCGGACATCCTCAAACGTGACACCTGGGGTTGGGTCGAGATCAATTCGCAGCTCGTCCACGAACTCGTCCGGTACCCGGTATGGCCACGCGTGCAGCACGAAGGAACCTTGATTCACCGCCCAGACAAGATGGGCCTCATCCGCGAGCACAAGCGCCCGCGATGGTGTGCCGTTTACGGTCTCGACGGTGGTTGTTTCGAGCCAGTCCGGCGCGTTCTCCGGGATCCGCTTCTGAAAGAACGACTTGCCGGCTTGCCCCTGCGGAAACCGCTGCAACAGGATCGGGCGCCCGCCAAGAGCATTCAGAACCGGGCCTGACACCGCCAGGAAATAGTCGATGATGTCGATTTTGGTCAGGTTGCGCTTCGGGAAGTACAGCTTGGTCGGACTCGTGACGCGTACGTCGCGGCCAGCTGCTTCGACCATGATCTCGTCGCCAGCCATGAGCGCTCCTTCCCGATTCTGGGAGAACGATCGGATCGCCGCTCCCCAGTGGCGATCATGTTGTCGGGTTGGGGAGATTTGAACTCCCGACCTTCGGTCCCCCAGACCGACGCGCTAACCAAGCTGCGCCACAACCCGAATTGTGCCCACATGGTAGTGCAGGCGTTTGGCTATCCCACCAATGCGGCGAGCCCCTGAACCAGTCGCCATCCGAGGTACAACGCGAGTGCGACCACCACGAGCCAGAAGTGCCACGGAGCGCTATCCCCGACTCGCGGATCGGCCGACTCGGAGAGATCGGCGCCACATCCCGGGCAGTCGGACCCGCCGTCCAAGTCGACCGACCGGTAGGCGCTGCACACGTTGCACCAGATCTGAGATACGGGCATCACCCTCGACGCACGGCAAGGATCGCAACATCGTCGTCGATCATGCCGTGAGCAAAGTCGCGCGCTTCTTCCAGCAACCCTTTGGTCAACACGTCGGGCGAAGCCCCAGGGTCCCTGCGAATCGAAAGGGCGATTCGTTCCTCGCCGAAGAGCTCATCGCCTTTCCTGGCCTCGGCGAGACCATCCGTGTAGAGCACGACGAAATCGTCGTGCGCCAAGGGGACTTCCTTACTGAAGTAGCTGGCCTTGGGATCAAGCATCAGGAGCGGTCCGGTCGCTCGCAACGGGCTGAGCTCGCCGCCATGCCAGAGCCATCCTGCCGGGTGCCCGGCGGATGCGTACCGAAGGGTGCCGGCTTCCGTATCGAAGACGACCAGGATCATCGAGATGAACTCCTCGCCGCGATCCATCTCGGCCATCTGCTGATTCAGCTCTTCGAGAGCCTGCGCAGGGTCGCGGAACTGGCGGAGGAACACCCGCAGAAGGTACTTGGCCTGAAAAGCCGTGATCGATGATTCGATTCCGTGCCCGGCGACGTCACCGATGACTGCAGCAAGACGTTTGTCACCGACTCGGTACACGTCGAAGAAGTCACCAGCCATCAGACCGGAACCAGCTTCGTAGACCTGTCCGACGTCAAATCCGGCGACGTCAGGCAGATCCTCCGGCGCCAAACGCGTCGACCACGCCTTTGGCGCAAAGTCGTCCTGCTGCAACGCTTCTTCCGCTCGGCGTTCCAGGAAGAAGCGCTGGCGGGACAACCGGGCTTCGGTCACCGCGCCGCGCGACCAGAAGATCGAGATGACCGCCGGGAAGGCCGCCAACGCGAAGAACGTGGACAACCGGCCATCGTCGCTGGCCGCGGTCACGAATGAGGCAAAGGCCAATACGGCGTACAGCACGGCGGAGTGGGCTTCCTTGCGGAACGCCGATTTCGCCAGTTCGTACGCGGTGTCCTCCAGCGCATTTTCTGAGTCGTGGTCCAGGTTCTTTAGGAAACTGCGTCGATAACGCGCAGAGCGGGACCAGCTGAACGCTGCCACGAGGCACACCAGTCCGAGGCCCACGAGCACAGCGGTTGTCATGAGTGGAAGCGTAGCAAGAGTCGACGGTCAGTCTGAGCGTCGGCGCACACGCAGTTTGATGGGGGTTTGACCCAGGTCGAACTCTTCGCGCAGCCGTCTCTCCAGATACCGCAGGTACGTGCGAGGCAGTTCCTTGTTGGTGAACAGCGTGAAAGTTGGCGGATCCGTGGCCCCTTGCGTTGCATACAGCACCCTTCCGCCCTCTGGCGCGGGTTGCGAGGCCTGTGCCGACCGGATCAGTTGATTGACCTTTCGGGTCGGAATACGAGTCGAGTAGTCCGTGATCGCCCCCTGAAGAGCGGGCCACAGTTTGTGCACGCTCTTTCCGTTGATGGCAGAAATCTTGATGATGGGCGATTCACCCAGAAAGTGGAGCTTTCGTTCGACCATACGGTCCATGTCGCGACGCTCGTCGGCGTTCAACAACTCCCACTTGTTCAACAGCACAACCGTTGGGCAGCCAGCGACGTCGACTCGCTCCGCCAGCCGCTGGTCCTGAGCGGTGACCCCGACCGTCGAGTCGATCACGAGCAACGCGACATCGGAGGCATCGACCGCCCGCAGGGCTCGCACAAGTGAGTAGTACTCGGTCTCCTCGTCGACCCTGGCCTTGCGGCGCATCCCAGCCGTGTCCACAAACCGCACCGGTCCGTTCGGGGTCTCCACCACCGTGTCGATCGCATCGCGGGTGGTGCCGGGGCGATCATGCACGACGGCCCGATCCTCCCCGATCAGATGGTTGAACAAGGTTGACTTGCCGACGTTCGGTCGCCCGACGATGGACACCGAGAAGACTCGATCTTCCTCTTCGTCGTCGAGCTCTTCTTCGTCGACCTCGGGTAGTTGGGTAATGATCTCGTCGAGAAGGTCGGCCACCCCGATGCCATGAAGGGCGCTGATCGGATAGGGGTCGCCCAAACCAAGCGACAGCAGGTCCCAGACGATGTGTTGTTGTGCTTCACTATCAACCTTGTTGCCAACGAGCAGTACCGGCGCGTCGACGCGACGCACGAGGTTCGCGACGAGTTCGTCGTCGGCCGTGACACCCACGGATGCGTCTGCCGTCACGATCACGACGTCGGCCTCGGCGATGGCCTGTTCGCTCTGTTTGGAGACCTTGGCGTCGAGGGCATCACCCTCGCTGGCGGTCATCCATCCACCGGTGTCGATGAGGGTGAACTCCCGACCCATCCACTCGGCGGTGACCTCCTTGCGATCTCGCGTGACACCCGGTCGTTCTTCGACGATCGCTTCGCGGCGCCCCAGGATGCGATTGACCAGCGTCGACTTACCAACGTTGGGTCGGCCAACTATGGCGACGGTTGGAAGACTCATGAACGCTCCAGTGCAGCTCGAAGGGCGACACCATCGGTCGCGATGACCTCGACCGGCCGAGGCAGGTCTTCTGGTCTGGTGCCGTCGAGGAAGAGGCCGCGGTTCAGGCACACGTCGGGCAGCAGATAACGATGCCCTTCGGGTTCGGCGTGAAGGACACGGTCCAGATCCGCGCCCACCATCAGCCCGGAGACGCCGACATTGCCGCCAAAGAACTCGTTCTCCACCGCAATGATGCGGACATCGTCACGCTCGTGGGCGGCGATGAGCGGAGCGAGCACGGCGGCACCAAGGCTTCCGGTGAGAATGCCGACCGGCGCGGTCGCACGTGGTCGAATCTGCAGAACCGCCGGTTCGTCACCGCAGGTTCGTGGAGCCCGATAGCCCTCTGCTGGCGCGGCGTCGACCCACGAGAAGAACCCGGACTGCACGCCGACAACATCGGCGGACTTCCCCGTGAACTCGGCTTCGAACGTTCGAGCCATGCCGATGCCGTCCTCGTGCATTGGCGTCTCGCCGTACTCCTCGAATGATGGAAACTCACGCCCGGCGAGGATGTAGTACTCGTCGGAGGCATGCACCATCGGGTGGCCGACGAGTTCGAGAAACACCGCTTGCCACCGATCGACCGTGTCGATGACCGCGTTCGCTTCATCGGGCGTGTGGGCCCGCATACGTTCTTCTGAGCTGTATTTCGACACGCCTAGGGGAACGACGCAGACCGTCTCCATTGTCCTGTACCTGTCGGCGATGTCGGCCAGCGTCTGATCGAGAATGTCGCCGTCGTTCAGCGACGGGCAGACGACCACCTGCCCGTGCACTTCGATGTCGGCCGTCAACAGTTCGGACAACCAGCGCAGGCTGGAGGCCCCTCGTCGGTTCCGCAGCATCTCCTGTCGTACGGCGGGGTCGGTTGCGTGAATGCTGACATTCAACGGACTGAGACGTTCCGATATCACGCGTTCGAGATCAGCCTCCGTGAAGCGGGTCAGCGTGGTGTAGTTGCCGTAGAGGAACGAGAGCCGGTAGTCGTCGTCCTTGAGATACAGGCTCTTCCGCAGGCCGGGAGGGAGCTGGTAGATGAAACAGAACTCGCAGTGGTTGTCGCACGTCCGCACCTCGTCGAACAGTGCGGAGTGGACCTCGATCCCGAGCGGTTCGTTGACCGGTTTGTCGACCTCGAGCTCGAACAAGAGGCCGTCGCGTCGCACCTCGAACTCGATCGGTGTCCGATCGACAAGATTTCGATACTCAAGGATGTCGCGTGGCTGCTCGCCGTGAATCGAGTGCAATTCGTCGCCGATGTGCATCCCGGCCCTCTGAGCGGGCGACCCGGGGTCGACAGTGATCACCCGGGGCGCAGTCATACCAATGAGGCTAGTTCCCGTACACTCAACTCCATGGCTGTAGATCACGTGCTTCTGGCCGCACCCAGAGGCTTCTGTGCCGGTGTGGAAATGGCGATCAAGGCGTTGGCGGCGATGGTTCGCGCCTTTCCGCCGCCGGTGTACTGCTACCACGAGATCGTGCACAACCGTTTGGTCGTCCAACGGTTCGAAGACATGGGCGTCGTGTTCGTCGATGACATCAACGACGTTCCCGAGGGTGCGCCGATCATGCTGTCGGCGCACGGATCCGCGCCAGAGGTCGTCGAAGCCGCTCGGGCGACCGGAGGCTACGTCGTCGACGCCGTGTGCCCGCTGGTAACCAAGGTGCACCACGAAGTGAAGGTACGCGCCGGAAAGGGCTACCAGATCGTCTACATCGGCCACGAGGGGCACGAGGAAGCCATTGGCACCATGGCCGTTGCGCCAGACGCAATCCATCGGGTCGAAAGTGTCGATGAGGTCTCCGCTCTGCCCGACATCGATGGGCCGGTCGCACTGTTGGCCCAGACCACACTCAGTCATCGCGACTGGTCGACCGTGCAGACCGCAGCGATTGAGCGTTGGCCGGAGATGTGGACGCCGGGCCGCAGTGATCTGTGTTTCGCGACGACGAATCGTCAGGGAGCCCTGGTTGAAATCGCTCCCCGCTGTGATGCGATGGTGGTCATCGGATCGTCGAATTCATCCAACACGATGGCGTTGGCGCGCCTCGCCACCGAGTCCGGATGTGCCCGGGTGCTGCGCGTGAACACGGCCGATGAGCTCCCCGCAGACCTGACCGGCGTCGTCGGTGTGACCGCAGGTGCGTCGGCCAGCGAGGAGCTGGTGGAATCGGTGTTGGACCGCCTCGCCCCTCGCAACGGAGTCGAAGAGGTCCGTATCACCGACGAAGACGAGTATTTCCCACCACCCCGGAACCTACGAGACCTCTTGTCGGCGATCGACGCCGCCGCTGCCCTCAGCCTGGGCTCAAGCCGGACGACCGAGCCCCCCACGGGAGATCGGCAACTCGGGGCCAGTGACGTATTGCGCCTACTCGGCTGAGTCGAGTTCCCCGCGAGGCGGATTGGGAGTCCCCGCGAGTTCCATCGCGTCGTCAAAGACTTCCTGCACGCGGTCCATCACGATGGCTGTGTGTTCCTTCACGAGGCGCCGCGGCACTCGCCCATTCGCGTTTGGTTCAGGTGGCGGGATTGGCGTCCCGATGACGAACACGACTTTCTTGGGGAGGATGACCTTGCGCCCGATGGGCATGGCCGCTTCGCTCCCGCCGATACCCACAGGGACGATGGGTACCTGCTGACGACCGGCCAGGAAGCTCGGTCCGTCGAACATGTTCTCCTCCTGGACGATCGGACCGCTTCGACGCGTACCTTCCGGGAACATCACCAGCGTCTCGCCCCGCTCGAGCACGTCCTCGGCGGCACGCAGCGCACCTCGATCGGCGGATCCTCGTTCCACGGGGAAACCGCCAAGGGTGGTGAGAACCCATGCGGCCACTCGCCCCACGTTCCACAATGAGTCCTTGCCCATGAATCGAATCGGCTCCTTTCGGATCGCCGGTAACAAGGGAGTGTCGAGGTTCGACCGGTGTACCGGGCCGAGAATGAAGGCGCCTGACGTTGGCAGGTTCTCCCGTCCGTGAACCTCGGCCCGAAAGTAGAGCGTGGTTATCGCGACGACCAGGGCCCGCGCCAAAACCCATACCACTCGTTGGAGCCGAGTCAGATCGGCACCATATTCCTGCTCAAACATGTTGACTCCGAGCCTCCCACAACCTCGTGATCTCTTCGACGACCTGTGCGGTCGTGAGATCGCTCGAGTCAAGAACCACTGCGTCCTCGGCTATGACCAGCGGGTCGTGTTCGCGCGTACTGTCGATCGCGTCACGTCGCTCGATCGCCGCCTCCGCCTTGTCCATGTCGGTTTCTCCGGTTTCGGCGGCACGCCGGCGAGCACGAACGGCCACAGACGCGGTCAGATAGACCTTGAGCGTTGCTGCGGGAAACACAACGCTGCCGATGTCGCGACCCTCGACCACGGCCGCACCCCGTCGGGTCGCCCACCGGCGTTGTTGTTCCACGAGAGCGGCTCGGACGTGGGGGTTTGACGCAACGGCCGACACGTTCGCCGTCACCTCGGCGGAGCGAATTTCGGTGGTGACATCCCTGCCGTTCACCATGACGATCCCGGAGCCGATCAACAGCTCGGCCGCTTCGGCCACCTCGCCCATTGCAGTGGCGTCTTCGAGCGATACCGCGGAGTCCATAACCGCCCACGTGATGGCTCGGTACATGGCGCCGGTGTCGAGATGCGGCATGTGGAGCTCGGCCGCCATCATCATCGCGATCGTGCTCTTTCCGCTGCCGGCGGGACCGTCTATCGCCAGAACCACCGGTGTGGTTCGAGCGGTGCTGCGCAGATCATCGAGCATGTCGAAGAACCCCGGAAAGGTCTTGGCCACACACTCGCTGTTGGTGATTGAGATCTCGTCACCCGATAGGCCGAGCAGGCTCATCGCCATGGCCATGCGGTGATCGTCGTACGTCTCGATGTGCGCTGGATGGTGGGGGCCACCAACCACCGTGAACCCATCCTCGTCAACGGAGGCTTCGATTCCGGCGCGTTGGAGTTCCGTCACAACCCCCGCGACCCGGTCTGACTCTTTCGTGTTTCGAATGAAGCCAATTCCTGTCGCCCGGCTCGCCCCATGGGCTTTCGCTGCGAGCGCCGCAAATGTTGGTGCTGTGTCGCTCATGTCGCCGAGATCGGCGTCCACCCCGTGGAGTTCACCACTACCCCGCACCTCGATCGCGTCCGACGTGACCCGTACGTTGGCGCCCATCGATGAAATGACCGACGCAAACCCGACGTCTCCTTGAATCGAGTCCGA
>SHLQ01000219.1 GCA_004282895.1 Acidimicrobiales bacterium | reverse complement strand
GCGCCGATGATCGGCAAATCGCTGAACGGATCACCGACGATGAAGGCCCCGCCGAAGATATAGAACAGGTGGCCGCCGGCGGTTCCCCCCACTTTCGAGACGATCCGGTCACACTCAATGCCGCCGAGCTCGATCTCGGAGAGCTCGAGCTGATGCCGTTCGATCGCCCGTTCCGACGCGGCGGTGTAGAACTCCCGGGTCATTTCGCGCAGCTGGTCGATCTTGTCGAAGTTGGCTCGCCGCTCGTCGGTAGGGAAGTTCGCCATGAACTCCTGGGCTTTGGGGCTGATCTGCGCGTCAGAGGTCACAGGGTCTACCGGGCGGTGTAGCCAGCGTCGACGTGGACGATCTCGCCGGTCATGTAGCTCGCCTCATCCGAGGCGAGGAAGACGACGACCCGTGCGATCTCCTCCGGTTCGGCCAACCGCTTCATCGGAATCGTGGCATTGGCCATTGCCTGCAGTTCCTCCTCGGTGGGCGTCGATTCTCGCTCAGACGACAACATCGGAGTGCGTACCTCGCCGGGGGCAACGGCGTTGATGCGGATGCCCTGCTCGACGTGGTCGAGCGCCATCGCTCGAGTCAGCTGATGCACCGCGCCTTTCGACACGCAGTAGGCCATGGCGCCAGCCGACCCGACACCACCCCAGATCGATCCGAAGTTGACGATGGCACCGCCACCCTGCTCGATCATGTGGGGGACGACGGCCCGACTCAGGTGGAACATCCCGTTCACGTTGACGCGCATCACGCGGTCAAAGTCGGCGTCGGTGGTGCCAAGAGCGTCGGCGCGGTGGATGGTCCCGGCGGCGTTGACCAACACGTCGATGCGTCCGCGACGCGCCACGATCGACGACACCGCGTAGTCACAGAACGCCGAGTCTCCGATATCGCCGGCATGTGCGGACGCCCCATCGAGCTCGGCCGCCACGGCGTGTACACCCTCATCGTTGATGTCGATGAGCTCGACGATTGCGCCGCGGGCGGCGAAGAGGCGCGCGGACGCGGCACCCATTCCCGATGCCGCACCGGTCACCGCCACAACCTGGCCGCTGAAGTCGTGACTACTCGTCATCAGGAATCCATGCTTCGGTCTGCACCCCGAGCCCGTCGGCAATGCGGTTGACGTACGCGTAGTAGCCAATCACTTCGGTGATGTCGAGGATGTCCCGGTCGGTGAAGCCCGCGTCGCGAAGAGCGGAAACGTCCTCCGCCACCATGTCTCCCGGCTGAAGCGTGAGCTTTGTCGCGTAGGCCAGCATCGCCAGCCGCTTCTCGGAGAGTCCCGCGGACGGCCAGTCCGCCTCGATCTTGGCGAGGAGGTCATCATCCTTCAGCAAACGACGCAGACCGCGTCGATGGTGGACGATTCAATAGTGGCAATGGTTCTCGAGCGAGACGACCAGCGCGATCATCTCCCGTTCGACCTTGCGTAACGTCGCCGTTCCGCTCATGGCCGATGTGTAGAGCGCGTTGTGCGCCGCCATGGCCTGCGGGTTCAGCGAATGGATGGCAAGGATGTTGTCGACCCGTCCGTACCCCCGATCGACGACGCCGTCGTGCTGCTGCGCCAGCGCTTCGTCCCCAGCCCACTGGCCATCGGGAACAATCCCGATGAACGCCCGATCGTGATCCAGCGACTCTTCCATCTCCATCCCGCCGTTATACCCCACGTTGGGGTCGATACCCCACGTTGGGGTCGGGCCTCACTTTCTACAAGGTTGAGCCCAACCTTGTACCTAATGAGGCCCGACCCCAGGTTCACCAGGTTTAAACCTTGTACCTAATGAGGCCCGACCCCAGGTTGCGCCCAGCTAGCGGAGGTTGAGGCCTTGGCTTTCGAGGAAGGGTTGCATGTGGGGGCGGCTTTCCTTGCCGAGCAGGGCCGACATGTCCGCACTCCAGGTGCGATCAAGCTTGCCGTTGGTGCGCTCCCGGTAGTACTCCCGCATGCGCTCGTCGTACGCCTCGATGCCAGCGACGTCGCCCGACTCGTTGTAGACCTCTTCTTTGAGCGTGACCGCCAGCGGCAACCGTGGCTTGAGGGCAGGGTCCTGATCAGGCCGACCGATGCAGAGTCCAAACAAGGGCATGACCTGCTCCGGCAGGCCAAGCAGCTCACGCATCTGGGCAGGATCGTTGCGAATGCCGCCGATGTAACAAATGCCAAGTCCCTCCGATTCGGCCGCCACGACCGCGCTCTGAGCGGCGATCGCACAGTCGGTGGCGGCAATGATGAAGTGCTCGGTCATGCCGCCCACGAACTCACCGCCGGCCATCTCACAGGCAACCGAGGAGCGATGAAGATCCGCACACCACACGAAGAAGGCAGCGGCCGATTCCACCTGGGCCTGGCCCCCGGCGAGCGTGGCGATGGCGGATCGGGTTTCGGGGTTCCGCACCCGGATCACGGTCGTGCCTTGCAGATTGCTCGAGGTTGCGGCGGCGAAACCGGCCTCGATGATCGACGCTGCCAGCTCGTCGCTGACGGGTTCGTCGGTGAACTTTCGAATCGAACGGTGGCTTTTAAGCAGCGAGATGACGTCCATCGTGCAAGCCTACGGACGTCGCGTCGTCACAACGCCGACGCCACCGCCAGGACGAACGCGGTCACGCTCGCGACGGTGCGCACGTAGTGCCACCGGTTCCAGCCCCGCTCGTACGACGTCCGTTCGACCGACGCCGACGCGGCGTCCGCCGCATCCAGGTCGAATGCCTCCAGCCGATCGTTCAGCGGAATATTGCCGGCGATCGTCACAGCCAACACACCAATGGCGTACACGACGGCGGCGGCGCCGAGGACCCAACCGCTCTCGTCCTCCTGAACACCGAACTGCGCGACCGAAGCGATCGCCAGGAAGACCGGCGACAACAGGAACGGAACCAGAAAGAAGGGATTGATGATGGCCCGATTGATCGACTGCATCACGGCGATGTACTCGTCGTCGGCGACCCGGGCGGTTCCTGGCATCACCGATACCGCCCACCCGAAGAGCAGGCCCGCACTCAAGCCGGTCGAAACAACCGCCACCAAGATCAACCACGCTTGTGTGTCCATGGATTCATCCTTCAGCGTCCGCGGCCAGAGCTCAACTTCTGGATTGATGTCGGCTCGCTTCGACAGGCCGCGAACGAACCCGACAGACTGCACCCATGGGAATGGCTCCACTGGTCGACGTCGACGGATACACCTACAGCGACCTCGACGGCGCGGCGAAACTGGTTGGTCCCATCCGATCGGCTCGCAAGGTCCTTCCCCGCACGACGATCGACCTGGCCCGTCATGCCACCTACGCACTCGCCATTCACCAGATCGATGCCGCGGGAGGCGCGGTCGCGCTCAATCATGACCGTGCTGGGGAAGGTGATCCCTTCGAGGGCTTCCGGATGGCACTCGAGAGCTGGGCTGATGCGGCCTCCTTCACCGGCCACACGACCCTCGGCCTCTCCGCAGAAGAGGCGGGGCCATCACTCGCCGTTCCGTGGGCAGCGCACGATGACGCCAGCGTCTCGTCGGCCGTGGCATCGGCGCCGGTATCGGGCGCCAAGGTCGTCATTGCATCCTCCGACGAGGAGGCCAGCCTTCACGCCGCGGCTACGGCAGCCGGGGCTGCGTCGGTCGACATCGAGCCCGATCCTGGTCAAGCAATGAAGAGCGGAGCCGGTGTCCTGTTCGTACGTGGGAAAACTGGTGCCGTCGACCACGCCATCGCCGCAGACACCAACATTGGCCACCTCGTCGGTCTGCAACCGCTGACCACAACGGCTCGAGGACTGGCCGTGGCGTCTCGGGCCGGGTGTGTCATCGTCCCCGACTTCGTGTCGGCCGCCGGCCCGTACCTCGTCGCACTCGACAGCGGCGCCGACATCACAGCGGCGACCACTGCCGCGGTCGCTCGGTTTGCCGACGCAGGCACCGACGGGTTCGTCCGAGCGTGTGAACTCGCCGAAGACCATCTGCGCACCTGGACCTCCGACCTCCCCTTCGGCCGACCGCTGGCACCATAGGAACCCCATGACCGATCTCACCGCCGACACGCCATGGACCTTCCAATGGAAGGAGCTCTACGACGAAGTCATCACGTCCGGGCTCTGCACGGGCTGCGCGGGTTGTGTGATCGTGTGTCCCCACGATGTGATCGGGTACAAACACGAGCCCGGCGCCTACACGCCGTTCCATCTCGAAGAGGAGCTCGGTATCGCCGATTGCTCCCACGGCTTCGGCAACGCCCGCGGCAAGGGCTGCACCGAGTGCACCAAGGCCTGCCCCCGATTCGGAGCCTGGGAGAGCGAAGCCGACGAGCACTTGCACGGCCGAACGCGCGAGTCGGACGAGATGTCCGGTATCTACTCCGACATCATGCTCGTCCGCGCCAGCGACAAATTCGTCTATGACGTCGGCCAGGACGGTGGACTGGTCTCGGCCATGCTCATCTGGTGTCTCGAGAACGACATCGTTGATGGTGCGCTCACGAGCGGCGTCGAGAGTCTTCCCGACGGATCGCCCGGCTGGAAAGCCACCCCAATGGTGGCGACAAATCGAGAAGAGGTGCTGCGGGGCGCCGGCAGCCGGTACACCTACTCGGCCAACACCATCGCGTACGACGCCGCCAAGGAGCAGGGCCTGCAGCGACTCGCGCTCGTAGGGATGAGTTGCCAGACATCGATCGCTCCGGTCATGTGGCACCGTGGTGCGAGCAAGCCGGTTTCTCGACGGTTCAAACTGAACATCGGACTCCTCTGCTCGAAGAGTTTCGACGATTCGATGTTCGACGAGCTCTTTGGCGTGAAGTACGGGCTCCGTAAGGAAGACATTGCCAAAATGAACATCAAGGGTGTCTTCCAGATCTGGATGAAGAATGGCGACTACCACGAGATCAACCTCAAGGAATGCCATGCCTGGACCCGGACGGGCTGCAATCACTGCCCCGACTTCGCGGCCGAACATGCCGATATCTCCACCGGCGGCATCGGCAACGAAACCG
>SHLQ01000218.1 GCA_004282895.1 Acidimicrobiales bacterium | reverse complement strand
CGGATTTCGGCACGGAAGCGAGATTGTCGAAGGTGGCGACGCTGTCGTGGTCGATTCCTTCATCGACTCCCACCGGGATCTCAGCGCTGGCTCATGCCGATGATGTAGAGAGCGGCGAGCACGAGCACGAAGATTGGGCCGACGTACGCCGCCTTGATGTCGTTGGCCTCGCTGTGGCGGTAGCTCTCCGGGCGCGTTGAAGCAGGGGCCGCAGCGGCGGTTGGGTCTGGCTGCTGGCCGGTATTGGTTGATGAGCCCGGCGCAGGTAGTGGTTCGCTCGACTTGACGGTCTGGTCGGATCGGGGCGACGTTGCCGGTGTCGTGCGGGGCTCGTTGCCTGATTCCTCGATGTGGCCGTTGGGTGTTGTAGTGCTCGATGTACGCCTCGAGCAGGCGTCGTAGTTGGCGGTCGTTCCAGATGATGGTTCGGTCCAAGAGTTCGTGGCGCAGCGTGCGGACCCATCGTTCGGCGTACGCGTTTGCTTGAGGAGACCGCGGTGGGATCCGAATGGTGGTGATGCCGGGACCCTTCTGGGCTGCGGTCGATTGGCTCATGCTCAACGAACCACTGCTGCACGAACACGTCTGTCACATGGGTGAGAAGCGGTAGCCGATCGCATGGGTGGCAGGTTCGATCGAGGACTACGTGGCCAGCCGAATCGAGGCAGCGATTGCGGCAGATCCGCCGGAGCCGACGTATACGCGTTCTCGCTGTGGATCACCTATGTCGATGATGATCCACGCTACAACCCATCGCAGCTGGAGGCACCCCAAGGAATACAAGGAAAACACCTAGGCCCTCGTCGGTTGAGTGAGCGGCGTGGCCGGAGGGTGTTGTGGTAGCCGGTCATAAGTTGTTCGACCGCGGCCCGAGGGCCAGTTTTGGGCGTCGTTGGGTGCAATCCAGCCAAGGCATCGCTTCTTCAAGTGCGCTGGCGACGTGAAACACACGCGGGTCGTCGTAAGCCCGCGCCACGATCTGAACACCTGCCGGAACCCTGGATTCGGTGAGGCCCGCAGGTACTGCCAGAACGGGTAGACGAGACAGCATGTTGAACACGGGCATCATGCAGGCGTCGTAGTCGCTGTCAATATCGCGACTCTGCACCATCATTCTGTCCCACGGCTTCTGCTCCGCTTTCATCTCCAAGGTCGCGAGAGTGGGGCAGACAAACGCGTAGTACTGCTCCATCATTGGGCCGAACTGTTCGTACACCCGCCCAGCCATCTCGAAGGTGGAGAAGAACTGGTCTGCGGTACTCGCCTTGGCTCGCTCGGCATAGAAGATGTTGTAGTCGCAAACGAGATCCGGGTACTGCTCGACGTATCGAATGAGCGACGCTCCCATCAGATGATCGAGGTAGTCGCGGCACGCTTCTCCAACTTCAGGGCCCCACCCCAGATCGACTTGTTCGACAATGGCGCCTGATGCCGCGAGAGCGTCGATCACCTTCTCGGTCTGCGCAGCTACTTCGTCGCTCACCACCGCATTTCCGACGTCGAGCGACCATGCAATGCGCTTGCCTTCAAGTCCTTCGAACGATGTTGGTATGACCATCTCGTCGCGCAATGTTGCGATATCCAGCGGATGGATGCCGGACATGACGTTCTGCATCAACGCAGTGTCTGAGGTGGTTCGAGTTAGAGGCCCGACGTGGCAATAGGGGTCAAGATTGAACGGAGAGACATCAGGGTTACGCCCGTAGGGCGGTTTGAACCCGACAACTCCACAGGCAGCAGCTGGTCCACGAATCGACCCGCCGATGTCCGAACCGGTCGCAAGTGTGGTCATGCCGGCGGCTAGTGCTGCGCCCGACCCGCCCGACGAACCCGATGGTGTGAGCGCGGTGTTCCACGGATTGCGCGTTGTGCCATGAAGTCTCGAGGTCGTAACCCACGCGCTACAGAACTCAGGTGTTGCTGACCGGGCGTGAAAGATGGCGCCAGCCTCGCGAAGACGTTCGGCTACCGGATGGTCGGCCGTTGCGATGCGGTCCTTGTAGATCAGTGACCCTTCCGTGTTGCGCTGGCCCTTGACGTCCATCTCGTCTTTGATCGTGACCGTCAGACCCTCAAGCGGGCGGGCGTCTTCTGGGCGGTTGGTGTAGACCGCTTCGGCCGAACGGGCTGCCTGCATCGCTTCGTCCTTGTAGGTGTCGGTGAACGCGTTGATGACCGGTTCGACGGCGGCCATTCGGTCGAATTGTGCCTCAAGCACCTCCACCGGTGATAGCTCTCCAGCGCGAAACAGACGCAGCTGTTCAGTTGCGGACAAATAGCAGAGGTCGATGTCGACGGGTGAGTCCATGCCAAGACAATAGTTAGCGGCGCTCACTGCCGAGACGAGTCCGGCTTGGCAGTGAATCGTCCTGACGAGATCGGCACCCAGTACGGCGTTTCCTACTTCATCGCATTGGAGTCAGATCACCCGTTCTGTGGCGGCATCGGCCCGGAATAGCAGCCTATTTTCGCGACGATCGCCTTGGCAGCACCGGAGATCGCAGCGTACGGGTCGTGCGGAGGGTGAACTCCACTGCAATTCGGCCGACGTACGGGCCCAAGGCCGTTCTTGCTGTTTCTCCCGCCTGCGTCTGGCTGGTGCGGGAGAACGACAGAGGCCGTGCCACCATCCGATTTGGGTGCCGGCCCGAAGGCTGTCGAGGAGCTCGTTGGCGGCTTTGGCGAGCAGCGACTGTTGAGCGCCATTCCTCCCGGTTCATGCACTATGTGTTAAGCGAGTAACCGCGGCCGATACGCCGGTGGCTTGGAGAACGCCTTCAACTGACCGGCGTTGACTGATCGAGCGTGTCAGGTTATCCTGACAGACATGAGTGTTGTTTCTGTGGATGCCTTGCCGGCTGATCCGTTGGCTGCGTTGCGGGAGTTGACGCGTGGCGAGGCTGAGTTGGAGGCCGTTCGCCGGGCCACGGTCGAAGCTGCCCGTGATGGGGGAGCGTCGTGGGAGCAGATCGGCGAGTCGCTCGGTGTCAGCCGCCAGTCGGCGTGGGAGTACTACTCGTCGGATGTTCGGACGAAGCTTGAGGCGAACGTAAAGGCGAACACCGATCTTTCCGAGGCCGATGCGATGGATCTTGCGGTCGATGAGGTCCGTGCTGTTCGGCGTCGCCGCCGCAACGCCTGACCTACGTCATGCGAGTGGTGTTAGATGCCAACGTGTTCGTATCGGGCGCGATCCAAAAGGGGGCGTCGTTCAGGATCGTGCAGCGATGGCTCGCTGACGACGACTTCGAGGTGATCCTCTGCCCAGAACTGATTGCCGAAGTAGCTGATGTTCTGACCGAGCGGCCTCGGCTGCGAAAGTGGATCGACCTCCCGACCGCCCATGAGTACATCGAGACGATCTCCGCCCTCGTTGACCTCGTCTCGGACCCGGGATCCATCGAAGCGACGACTCGTGACCCAGATGACGACTACCTCGTCGCCCTTGCCCGTGAACACTCGGCTGACTACATCGTGACCGGCGATAAGGATCTCCTCGAGTGGGAAGCGCAAGCGCCTCCGGCCATCACGCCAGTGGCGTTCGAAGGACTCCTCAGCGCGTGAGCTTAGGGGTGTCGCCGTGCTAATGCTTTGCTAATGGCATCCAGCGTCCTGGAGCGGTAACGGGCGGTAGGGAGCGGATTGGCCGGTTGCTGGATGCCGCTCAGGGGCGCTGGTTACCGCTGGACGACGCCAGATGCCGCCGTGGGGAGGTTTGTTCAAGTCCCCCCTCCGACACCACAAAAACCGTTGAGAAATCACCACGAATTCTCCGAATCTTGTGTCGTTTGTCATCAAATGTCATCAGAATCTGAGGCTTGGCCTGGGGGCCGTAGGAACTTCATCGACCTGTGTCACACTGATGCGGTGCTACGAGCGGCGGACTTCACGTGGGGGACGAGTACTTCTGGACGACTCCGGTCGCTCTTGCCGACGCTCGTCTTGGTCCGTCCTCCGTCACGCTCTACTTCGCTCCTGAAGCGCGTTGCGACGATCCACTCGCTAACGATGAGGTGTTGCTCGTTCAGCTAGCTGTTGAGTAACTCGACTCTGCGGCTGAGCTCGCGGTACGAGATGATCATGACCCCTCAGACAGCAGCAGCTGCCTGAACCAACCTGTCACCGCTACCCGCGGCAGACCCGCGTTAAGGTCGGACATGACATCGACGCCGTTCCGCTTCGGACTGCAGCTGGTCCACCCACTCGCCGGGACGACGTGGGCCGAGACCGCCCGTCGGGTCGAGGACGCCGGGTTCTCGACGCTGTTCATGCCCGACCACTTCGAAGATCAGCTGGCGCCGGTTCCCGCCCTCGCGGCAGCCGCAGCGGTCACGAGCACGTTACGCGTCGGTTCACTCGTGTTCGGCAACGACTTCCGGCATCCGGTCGTGTTGGCCAAGGAGATGGCCACGATCGACGTGTTGAGCGGCGGTCGGCTCGAGCTTGGCATCGGCGCCGGCTGGCTGCGCACCGACTACGACGAGGCCGGCATGCCCTACGACCGACCCGGCGTCCGCATCGAACGGCTCGCCGAGAGTCTGGCGATCATGAAGGGGCTCATGAGCGACGGGCCGTTCTCGTTCGAGGGCCAGCACTACTCGATCAGTGAGCTCGACGGGCTGCCCAAGCCCCACGCCGGAGTGCCGCCGATCGTAATCGGCGGCGGCGGCAAGCGGATGCTGACGTTCGCCGCCCAGCACGCAGACATAGTCGGCATCACCGCGAACCTGCGCACCGGCGAGGTGGGCGAGGACGTCATCGAGGACTTATCGATGGGCGATCGCTACGACCAGAAGGTCGCCTGGGTCCGTGACGCCGCCGGCGATCGCGACATCGAACTGTCGTCGCTCACGATGGCAGGCTGGCTGGTGTTCACCGACGACAAGGCGACCACCGCGGAAGGGGTCGCGGCGAGGGTCGGCGTGACCACCGAGAGGATCCTCGACACACCCGCGGTGCTCATCGGGTCACCGGGCGAGATCGCCGACACGCTCCGGGCCC
>SHLQ01000217.1 GCA_004282895.1 Acidimicrobiales bacterium | reverse complement strand
GCCGTGGCGACGGCCGCGTCGATGGCGTTGCCTCCGCGGCGCAGGACCTCGTTGCCGGCCTGCGAGGCCAGACCGTGGTCGCTGACGACGATTCCCGCATCGGCGGGGCGCGTCGGTCGAGTTTGGGCCAGGACGAGACCGTCGGTGCCGAAGGCCAAGAAGACGAGAGCCGCCAGGAGCGCTGTCGCGAACCGAAAGAGGCGCGAGTGCGGGTGACGGAGGTGAAGCAGCTTCATTCTGGTTCCTCTTCGTTGGGTTGCAACCGGCTCGGCTCCTCCAAGAGCGGGCTTCCAAGAGGCGCCTGCGAAACGAGACGTCGATTGTAGCGGCCTTCGTTTAGACTGCTGTGAAGATGAAACGGATTCCCGCCATCAAGAGCGTCATGACGCCGTTTCCCTACACGATCGGAATCGACGACTCGCTGGCGGTTGCCGCCGAGATGATGGAAGAGCACGGCTTCCGACACCTTCCGGTGGTCGAGGGTACGGAGTTGGTCGGGGTCTTGAGTGACCGCCGAGTGCGCGAAGCGCTCGAGTCCGCCCGGAACGAGGGCGGGGTGCCAAGAGTTCGCCAAGTCAAGGCGCTCGAAGCCTACGTCGTGGAATTGGACGACCGGCTCGACAACGTCGTTTTGGCCATGGCCGACCGGCATCTCGATTCCGCTCTGGTGGTGAAGAACCGCCGCCTGGTCGGGATTTTCACCTCGACGGATGCCTGTCGCTGCCTCGGAGAGAGTCTTCGATCGGAGTTCTCCGTCCACGGTGACGACGTCGCCTAGCCGGTCGAGCGGCCGCGAACCGCCCTCGGTCTCCTGCTAAGCTCCAGGCATGTCACGGCAGCGAATTGTCGTAGTCGAGGACGAGCCGGACATTGTCGAGATCCTGCGCTACAACCTGGAGCGGGAAGGCTATCTCGTAGATTCCTACACTCGCGGCGAAGACGTTCTCGAGGCGCTCCAAGGCAACCCTCCCGACCTCTTGCTTCTCGATCTCATGCTGCCGGGCATGGACGGTCTCGAGATCACGCGCAAGCTCAAGCGCAACCCCGCCACCGCGCGGATTCCGTTGATCATGCTGACCGCGAAGAACGAGGAGGTCGATCGCATCGTGGGTCTCGAACTGGGCGCCGACGACTATCTGGCCAAGCCCTTCAGTCTGCGCGAGGTCGTCCTGCGCGTGAGGGCCGTGTTGCGTCGCGGCGAACCAGGTCTCGGAGCGGAAGACGTTATTCGAGTCGGCCGACTCGAGCTCGACATCCCGGCGCACCGCTTTTTCGTCGCCGGCCAAGAGGTCTTGGTCACCGCGACGGAGTTCAAACTGATGAAAGTGCTGATGGAGCGCGCCGGCAGGGTGCAGACGCGAGAGCAGCTGCTGTCGGATGTGTGGCAGTACGCCGACAACGTGGACAGTCGAACCGTCGATACGCACGTTCGTCGATTGCGCAAGAAGCTCGGGCAGGAAGCGGCCTTGATCGAAACGGTCATCGGTTTGGGGTACCGCCTGAAGGCCTGAACCGAGTTGAGCTTCGGAATCAAGATCTTTGTAACGGTCTGGGCCGCAGCGCTCTTGGGGCTTGCGATCGGGACGCTTGCAGTCGAAAGCGGCGAATTCGTCCGTACATCTCTCGGGCTCCGCCTCGCGACCGTGCTGGCGTCTGCCGCGGGGGCGGCAGCCGTAGCGTGGCTCATGACCCGGAGTTTGCAAAGAGAGCTCGGCCGACTGGATCTGGCGGCGCGAGAAATCTCAGACGACCGAAGCGATCCGGTCGAGCCCAGTTCCTCGTTTGCGCAAGTCGAGCGCGTGATCGAGAGGGCGGCAACCCGAGCTGGGGAGAGAGTCGGGGCCGCCGAGTCGGAAAGCCGGCAGCTGAAGGCCGTCTTGGGGGGCATGCCGGACGCCGTGCTGGTGACCGATGCCGATGGGCGGGTGTCTTTCGTCAACCAGCAATGGCGCGATCTGTTCTCTCTGGCCGGGCCGGTTGCGGGTGTTTCGGTATCGGAGCTTTGCCGCCAGGCGGCTCTCGACCGGATGCTGGCGGTTGCGCTCGAGAGCCGGCAGCCGCAGCAGATCGAGCTGGATCTAAAGGAACCAGTGCAGCGGAACCTGGTCCTGAACAGCGCTCCGCTGACCGAATCGAGAGGAGTCGTGATCGTGGCCCAGGACATGACCGACTTGTTGCGCTTGACCGAGATCCGGCGCGACTTCGTCGCCAACGTCTCGCATGAGCTCAAGACCCCGCTGTCGGCGATCCGCGGCTTTGCCGAGACCCTCGTGGAAGGTGCCAAAGAAGACCCTCGGGCTTCGGAGAAGTTCCTGCGGCGCATCTTGAAGCAATGCTCCCGGCTCGAGGCGCTGCTCTCGGACCTGTTGGCACTGTCGCGCCTCGAGCACGCCGAGAGTCGAGCGCGTGCCGTTTCGATCGATCTCGCGCAGATTCTCGACGAGGCTGTCGATGTCGTCGGCGAACGGCTGGTCGAGAAGGGGCTGGCGCTGGAGCTGGACATCCGGCCGGTGCCCACGGTTCAAGGGGACGCACAGTCGCTCGAGCGCCTCTGCGTCAATCTCCTGGACAATGCGGTCAAGTACAACCGCGAAGGCGGAAAAGTCCTCCTTCGGCTCTTCGAATCCGGAGAGGGAGTCGTGTTGGAAGTCGAGGACACGGGGATCGGCATTCCCGAGAGCGCTCTCGATCGGCTCTTTGAGCGGTTCTATCGCGTGGACAAAGGACGCTCTCGGGAGGAGGGTGGCACCGGGCTGGGACTCGCAATCGTCAAGCACTCGACCCGCCTCCACCGGGGCACGGTCGATGTCGAGAGCGAACTCGGTCGCGGGTCGCTGTTTCGGGTTCGTCTCCCAATTGGCGACCGATAAAGCCGAAACGATGTGACCATGCCGTCACGGCCTGGTTGCGAACCGTCGAGCCTCCTCCATCTCGGTGTTTGACCGGTGCTGTCACCGCTCTGTCACCCCGGTGTCGCGCGAATGCGCCGCACCGCTTCTACCTTAGGCTGCAAGGGCTTCGTCGAGACCGTTTTTGCCGGAGGCCTCACACAACAAGCTACAGAGAAATGAAACAGAGGAGATCTACCTTGCGCACGAGTCTGTTATTTGGTGTTGTGGCCGCACTGGTCTGTTCGGCTGCGGCCGTTTCGCCGGCGTTCGCCGGTATCAAGGTCTATGAGGATGGCGACAAGTTCGTGGAGATCGGCGCCCGCCTTCAGCTTCAGTACGTAAGATCGGACCCGGATGGCGGAGAGTCGACCGACGATTTGTTCTTTCGACGGCTGCGCCCCTATATCTCCGGGTCGGTCACCGAGAACTGGTACGGCAAGTTCCAGTTCGATCTCGGGAAGTCGAGTGGGGACAACGAGCTCGCGGTCAAGGACGCCTATATGGCGTATTCGGGCTGGAAGAACAAGACCCTCTACATCGGCAATACCAAAACCGTCTTCTCCCGGGAGTTCTTGACCTCTTCAAAGCGCCAGCAGATGATCGAGCGGAGCTTCGTCGGGGATCACAACTACGGTGCTCCCGATCGTCAACTCGGATTCCGACTGGACGGCACCAATGACAGCAAGAAGATCGGCTGGAAGGTGAATTTCGGCAGCGAGTCTCTCGATCCGGACGCCAAGAAGCTCGATTTCGACTCGCCGGTGGTCCGCAACTCGGACTTCAACGAGGGGGTCATCTTTGCGGCGCGCGTGGATGTGAATCCGCGTGGGCCGATGAAGTTCGATCAGGGCGACTTTCGCAGCAAAGAGGGCAAGTTCAGCTTCAGCCTGGCGGCGTTTTCATGGACGAACGATGATGACAACAATACCTACACCTCGGGTGGCGTGTCGACGTCAACTTCCAAAGCGGACGTGGACAGTGCCGGGGGGTACGAAGTGTCGGCGGGCTATCGCGGCGGGGGCATTTCGATCGATGGCCAGTACAACCTGATCTCCGCCGACACCGTAGACGGCACCTTCACCGGAGGGCTCTATCGCAACGGCACGACGGACATCGACACCTACGCCCTCGAAGCGGGTTTCATGCTCCTCGGGCAGCCGGTCGAACTGGTACTCGGGACCGAGAGTCTGGACGCCGACAACTACCGCGACGCCTGGACGCGAAACTCGGTCGGACTCAACTACTTCATGAACAAGCACAAGACCAAAGTGCAGTTCACCTACCGGATGGGTGAGAATCTGAACGGCGTTCCGGGTGCCGACGAAGACGAGGCCTTCGTGCAGTTTCAGTTCGTGTTTTAAGCGCGGCTTTGCCGGGAGCCCGGCGCCGTGCCTGCTTGTGGCCTTGACGCCGGGCTCGGACCACTTGCAGCGGGAGTGATGTACGCTCACCCGTGAGGCCGCCAAGGGAAAGACGTACATGGGCGAAAAGCTATACCTCAGCGCGCAAGAGCTTCTGGAGGACTCTTTCAGACTTGCCGCGAGGGTCCTCGAAGGGGGCTTCGAGCCGACGTTCATCGTTGCGATCTGGCGAGGAGGGGCGCCGATCGGGACGGCGGTGCAGGAGTTTCTGGATTACTGCGGCGTGCCGACCGATCACATCGCCATCCGCACCTCTTCGTATCAAGGCATCGACGGACGCTCGTCGACCGTGCGCATTCACGGAACGAGCTATTTGATCAAGAACCTCGTTCATGAAGACCGTCTTTTGATCGTCGACGACGTCTTCGATACGGGGCGCACCATCGAGGCGCTGATCGGCCATCTTCGGGAAAAGCTGCGGCGCAACACTCCCGGCGACATTCGGGTCGCGGTGCCCTACTACAAGCCGTCTCGCAACCAGACCGATCTCGTGCCCGACTACTACCTGCACGAGACCGAGCGCTGGATCAAGTTCCCGTACTCCCTGGAGGGCCTCACGGTCGAGGAGATTCGGGAGCATCGCCCCGAGATCTGGAACGTGCTCGGAGAGGTTGTGGGCGCCGGGGAGGGCGGATGAGCGGCGAGAAGCTGTTCGTCCGTGAAGAGGACATGCTCCTCGATGCGTTCCGCC
>SHLQ01000216.1 GCA_004282895.1 Acidimicrobiales bacterium | reverse complement strand
CTATGACATCGGTCTTTGTGATCGCTTGGTCGAGCGCGAAGACCTGCGCTCCGAAGCTCGGAGCCTGGCGCTCGAGATCGCGCAATCGGCACCCCTCGCGGTCGAGTCCATCCGGCAGACTCTGCGCGGCGCTCTGCCCGAGAAGATCCGGGCTCATGTCAAGCAGATGTTGGGACGTGGTGTCCCGGCCGCTGGGGCTTTGAGGCTAAAGGCCCTGCGGCGCGGTGATTCCGACGTCAACTTCGAGGTCGTCAAGAGCCTGATCGGGCGGATCCGCGAGCGGTCGGTCGGTGATGAGCTCTCAAAGGCCCTGAACCCGACCCAGCAGATCGTCAAGATCGTCCTGGAGGAGCTGACCCAGAGCCTTGGTGGCGAGGCCATGCAGGTCACGTTCGAAGCCAAACCACCCACGGTCGTCCTCATGGCGGGTTTGCAGGGTTCGGGTAAGACCACGAACTCCGCCAAGCTTGCCAACCTCTTCAAGTCGCAGGGTCGCAACCCGCTGCTCGTTGGAGCCGACCTGCAGCGTCCCGCCGCGGTGGAGCAGCTCCGCACACTTGGCGCCCAGATCGATGTGCCCGTGTTCAGCGAGGCCTCCGACCCTGTGCAGGTCGCCCGCTCGGCACTCGTTGAGGCCAAGCGCCTCGGACGCGACGTGATCATCTGTGACACGGCGGGCCGTCTCGCCATCGATACCGAACTGATGGAGGAGGTCCGCCAGATCTCCGAGGTACTGAACCCGCACTACACGTTCCTGGTTGTGGACGCGATGACCGGCCAGGACGCCGTCACCGTGGCCGAGTCCTTCCACACGACGTTGGCGCTCGACGGCGTCATCCTCACCAAGCTCGACGGTGACGCCCGAGGCGGCGCCGCGCTGAGCGTGAAAGAAGTCGTCGGACGCCCCATCGCGTTCGCGTCGACCGGTGAGAAGATCGACGAGTTCGAGGTGTTCTACCCCGATCGTTTGGCCAGCCGCATCCTCGGCATGGGTGACATCGAGACACTCATCGAAAAGGCGGAGGCCGCCTACGACGAAGATGAGGCCGAGGAAGCAGCCCAACGGTTGCTCGAGGGCTCCTTCACCCTCGAGGACTTCCTGCAGCAGATGCAGCAAATCAAGAAGATGGGCCCGCTCGGCAACCTCATCGGGATGATGCCCGGTATGCCCAAGGAAGTCCGCGATGTGGAGATCGAGGACAGTCAGGTGGCCCGCCTCGAAGCGATCATCCGCTCCATGACCCCCGAGGAACGTGCCAAACCTCAGCTCATCGACGGGTCCCGTCGGCAACGCATCGCCAACGGCAGTGGTGCACAGCCCCAAGATGTCAGCGGTCTCGTGAAACAGTTCGCCGAAATGCAAAAGATGATGAAGCAATTCGGCATGACACCGAAGAAGCCAAAACGCAAAGGTGGCAAGAAGTCGAAGAAACGTCGTGGGGGAAGGACCACCGCAAAGGGTCCGGCGCCGATGGCGGATCCGAGCATTCTGCTCAACGAAGGGATGGCCGAGCTCGAGAGTCTTCCGGGCTCGCTGCGGCTGCCCGGTTTACCCGAAGACTGACGCCATCTCATGAAGTGTGGCGTTGGCATGCCATGCCGCTAGCATTTGTCGGTCGAGTCTCATCCCTGTCCGAGACTCTTTAGAAGAGGATTTTCAGTGGCCGTAAAGCTCCGCCTCATGCGTATGGGCAAGAAAAAGCAGCCGACCTATCGAGTTGTGGCGGCCGACGCCCGCTCACCGCGTAACGGTCGATTCATCGAGATCGTGGGCACGTATCAGCCGCGCCAGGATCCGTCGGTCATCGAGATCGACAACGACAAGGCCGTGCACTGGCTTCAGCATGGTGCACAGCCGACCGAGCGGGTAGCCAAGCTGCTCAAGATCTCTGGCGCCTGGGAACAGTTCACCGGCGTCGCTCCGGAGATTCCCGCTGTTCCGGAACCCACCCCGAACAAGGGGTACACCGCACCTTCTCCGGCCAAGCCGAAGGCTGCTCCCGTAGTCGAAGTCTCCGCCGAGGAAGCTCCTGCAGAGGATGCAGCGGAGGAAGCTCCGGCTGAGGAAGCAGCGGCCGAGGAAGCTCCCGCCGAAGAAGCAGCAGCTGACGAAGCTACCGAAAGTGACGAGTCATGAGCGACGACGACGTTGAAATGGACGAACTCGACACCGACATGGGCGATGACGACGGTGGAGCCGACGCTCCAACGGCACAGGCCGTGCTCAAGTACGTGGTTTCCGCTCTGGTTGAAGACGACGAAGCCGTGCAGGTGGACGTCGACGACAGCAAACGAACACTGCAGCTCGAGGTGCGCGTCGGACCTGACGACATGGGTCGAGTCATCGGACGTCGAGGACGCGTGGCCAACGCCATCCGTACCCTCACTCGAGCGGCCGCGGCGCGTGACGGTGTCGATGTCGACATCGAATTCGTCGACTAGGACAGTCCGGGGGCCCGTACGTGGCCGATCCTGAGAACCTTCTCGTAGTCGGCAGAATCGCCAAGGCGCACGGCTTGCAGGGTGAAGTTGTCGTGAAGTTGACGACGAACCGTGAAGAACGCGTCGCCAAGGGCTCGGTTCTGCACACCAAAGACGAATCGTTGGTCGTGGTGTCCTCACGCCCCAAAGATCAGGATTTCCTCGTCCGTTTTGAAGGCGTCAACAGCCGCGAGCAGGCGGACGCGCTGCGAGGTGCGGAGCTGCGTGCCGAACCGATCGACGATCCTGAGGAGTTGTGGGTTCATGAGCTGCTGCATCTGATGGTCGTGGATCAGGATGGCGTCGAGCGCGGCGTGGTCGAATCGGTCGAAGCCAATCCGGCGTCCGATCTGCTGGTTCTGGACAGCGGGGCCCTCGTGCCTGTCCGCTTCGTCGTGAACCTGGAGGCCGACCGATTGCACGTAGATGTGCCGGACGGGTTGTTCGAGCTCTGATGGTCGCAAACTCGTCACTTCGCGTCGACGTCTTCTCGGTTTTCCCCGAGATCGTCGATTCGGCGCTCGCAAGCAGCGTCATCGGGAGAGCGCGAAGCAACGGCCTCCTCGATGTGCGCCTGCACGATCCCCGAGACCACACCACCGACAAACACCGCAGCGTGGACGACACGCCATTCGGCGGTGGAGCCGGCATGGTCATGCGGCCGGAGCCCCTCGTTGCGTCGATACGTGCAGCCAACCCACCGCGGCCGCTGTACGCGCTGTCGGCGTCGGGAGAACGGTTCGATCAGGAACTCGCCGGATCTCTGGCCACGGGTGGCGGCTTCTCGTTGCTCTGCGGCCGGTACGAGGGCATCGACCAGCGTGTTCTTGACTCGGAGGTCGACGGCGAGATCTCGATTGGCGACTACGTCCTTGCCGGGGGAGAAGTGGCGGCCGCCGTGATCATCGAGGCGGTCGGGCGCCTGGTGCCCGGGGTTCTGGGTAACGAGGAGTCCATCGTCGAAGAATCGTTCGCCAGCGGGCTACTCGAGTACCCGCATTACACCCGTCCAGCCGAGTTCGAGGGCGTCGAGGTCCCCGATGTGCTCCGGTCCGGCGATCACGGCAAAGTCGAGCGTTGGCGTCTCGCCCAGGCCATTCACCGGACCACGCAGCGCCGACCCGACCTGATCACGTCCAGGGGCGGCCTTACGGACGCGGAACAAAAGGCCTACGCCGAGTTCTTCGGAGACGCCTGAACCAGGCAGGTAGACCACCTGAACCTAATGTTTCGCAGGTTTCGCCGATAGGTCTTCATGACCACGGAACTGCTACTTCGGCACGGCGTCGCCTCGTGGGATGACGTGCATGAATCACTCACCTCTGCCATCTCGCAGGTTGTCGAAGGTATTGCCCTCGAATTCGAGGCTCGATGTGGCGACTCGGCCCACCATGTGTCGGGGAAACAGCTGGTGGACGGTTCGCTGCGGCTCACCGCCGCGGGCAACGACTCGCTCCCGTCAGCGAGCCAGCTCACGGTACGCGACGAACGGGCCGTGATCGCCGTTGGTTTCTCGGTCAAATCGGCCGACTGGGGCTCCTTCTGCTGGGACTGGTCGGCTCCGCTTGACGAAGTTGCCGTTGCGTCTGGTGTGATTCGCACCATGCGAGACATCTACAAGGTCCAGCCCAGCGATCTTGACGTGTCGATAACGTTGTAGCGCTCGATCGACGGCTCTAGGCTTGGCTGCTGGCCCAAACGGTATGCGCGGGCCCAAGACGCAGGAGCTGCCCGATGAACATCACCGACATCGTCGACAAGAAGAGCCTCCGGGACGATATTCCCGAGTTCCAGGCCGGCGACACCGTGAAGGTCCACGTACGCGTGGTCGAGGGCAACAAGGAACGGGTCCAGGTCTTCGAAGGCGCCGTCATTGCCCGTCGCGGCAGCGGAATCAACGAGTCCTTCACCGTTCGCAAGCTCAGCTTCGGCGTTGGTGTCGAGCGCACCTTCCCGCTGCACTCGCCAATCATGGCGAAGGTCGAGCGCGTCACCAAGGGCGATGTTCGCCGAGCCAAGCTGTACTACCTGCGGGATCGCGTTGGTAAGTCCGCAAAGATCCGCGAGAAGCGCGAGTTCTGAGCCTCGGCCGCTCAGAATGCGGCTTCGAGCACTTCAACCTGTCGGCCGGTCACGGCGACAACATCGAAACGAACCTGTTTGGCGCGCTCGGAATGGTCCGCCAACCAGGCTCCCGCCAGCCGGCGAATCCGCTTCTGCTTTTCGTAGTTCACCGCTTCGGCCGGACTTCCCCAGCGAGCGGTCTGCCGGGTCTTGACCTCCACGAAGGCGACGGTTTCCGAACGTCGTACCACGAGGTCGAGCTCGCCCTTGTGGCCATGGCGCCAGTTCTGGTCGACGACGATCCAGCCCTGTCGTTCGTACCAGCGAGCGGCCAACTCTTCACCCTGACGGCCCAGCTTCTGTCGTGCGTGTGTCATGTTCGCAACCGTACGGGCAGGGTGTGACACCCCCTCGCGATCCGAGGTGGGTTCGGCCCAATTTGGGTGCTGGCGCGATCGC
>SHLQ01000215.1 GCA_004282895.1 Acidimicrobiales bacterium | reverse complement strand
CCTTTCGCTCAGCGGCGGCTAGTCCACGAGGACTGCACGAACCCGGTCTCGCGTCGTGTACCAGGCTCGAGCCGTCGTGTTCCTCGCCAGATACCTGAGGCTCAGCCCCTTCCTGCCGGGAGAAACAACCGAAGTCGTTCGAAGCTTCCTGAACTCGTGTCGATCGAGGTCGAGAAGAACCATGTCCGCAACGATCTCGGAGATGGCTTCGAGCGGGACGACAACATCGTGCGTGAATCCGACGAGGCCGGATCGAACAGCAAGGGCATGCACGTTGTCTTCCGCCACGAGAAAGCCAACGATGCTGCCGAGTAAGCGGTCGTTGCTGCTCACGACGTCAGATCCGCACTTCACGTCGAACTCTTTGATCGGAACACCCTGGCAACTGTCGGCCCAGCGCGATTCGTGTTCCGGGTCGACGAAGTAGGGGTGGTAGAGGACCGTCCTGAACCGCACGTCATGTTCCATCACCTCAGGAGGAGTGGGTGATCGGACGAAGTCGTCCGAAAGACTCCGTTGCAGCTGCTTCACGTGCTGATTGTCGAGCTCGATACGGATCCCATCGTCGGTCTCGTTGGTGAGCCACAGGGGAACGAGTCGGTCGAGCTGAAGCTCGCCCGAAGGTGTGACGACCAGATGGGTCAACTGATCCGCGATCGGATCGACGACGACATCGGCCAGGGTTCCGAATGGCCCATCCGTTGTCGCTACGTCGGCACCTCTCCTCAGAATCACGTCGTCACGTCCCTTGTTATCAATCGAAAGGCTGAGCCGGTCCCACCGCCGCGAATCCGCAGCCCGGCCCGATCATCATCGGGTGAGGTCAAGCTGATTGGTATGACACAACTGCGTCAAAGTCGCGATGAAGATGAATGGCGTCAGTCGGTGATTCGACGCTCGGACATGAGCGTCACCAACGAATTGGCGAGGTCTATCGCCTCGCCCTTGGCGAACACCGCGGCGGCACCGCCCTCGACGAGGGCCCGGTGAAGTAGGCGGCTCCGACTAGCCGTGAACACCGCAACGACAGTGAGCGGAGCGACTGCGTGCACGGCCCGAATCGCTTCGAGCCCACCCGTCGGCATCATCACATCGGCGACGACCAGATCGGCATGGGTCAGCTCGGCGAGCCTCGCCGCCTCATTACCGGAGTGCGCAGTCCCCAGCAGGCTCAGATCGGGGTGATCGTCGATAAGCGAGCCCAGTGCTTCACAGACTGCAACGTCGTCGTCGGCCACGATGACACCGAATCGGCCGTTCCCTGCGCTAGTCATCGATCGAGATCAGGCGGAGTCGCGCTGCTTTGATCACGGCATCGAGCTTCGTGTGGGCCTGAAGCTTCGACATTGCGTTGCGAAGGTGGTTCCGCACGGTGTGCTGGCTGAGGAAGAGCTCCTCGGCAATGTGTTCGGGGGTCCTCCCGTTCGCGGACAGCTGGAGAACCTCGCACTCACGAGCCGTGAGCTCGTCGATGTCGAATTGCTTGTACCTTCGAACTTGCGCCAGATGGCGTGCGACATCGGCGGTGAAGTGTGATTCGCCGCGCGCCGCGGCCCGCACACTCGCAAGAAGGTCGTCGCCGTCGGCGTTCTTTGACAGGAAACTCATGCAACCTGCATCGAGTGCCTGGCTCATCACTCGTCGATCGGAAGCCGCGGTCATCATGACGACGCCAGGGGCATCATCGCCCGCACGGACGGCCCGAACGACCTCGACGCCGTTTCCATCGGGGAGCCGGTAGTCGATGATCGCTACATCCGGGCGGTGTTGCTCGACCGCGTGGACGGCGTCGGACGCCGTAGTCGCTATCGCAACGACCGACATGTCGGCCTCGTCCTCGAGGAGCGCTTTCAGACCGAGCGCGACCACCTCGTGATCGTCGATGATGACGACACGAATGCTTTCGGGTTCAATCATCGTCTCGCTCCTGGGGCCGACCGCAATCGTCATCGTCTCATTGTCGACCGGGGAACGACAACAACACATGGCGTATTCGCGTCATACGCAACCACATGTCGAGGAGAAGTCGAGCGAGACCGAAGCAGAACACCGGCATTGGTAGGGTTGCCTCGAGGAGGCGGCATGAACGAATCAACCGAGAGTCTGGCCCTCGATCCGCTGCCGCGGAACGACCTTCACCTACTCATCGATTCGCAGGCCGAGATCGTCGAGCTCATCTCCACCAATGCCTCCGTCGAGGAGACCATGGAGGCCATTGTTCGACAGTGCGATCGCACGTGGACCGATTCGGTTGCTGCCGTTCTCGTCTCCCAGGATCATGGCGAGGACTCCGTCACCACTCGCCGGCCCGCCCCGGTGGGCATCCTTTCCATGCTCGATGAGGTGCGCGTTGCGACCGAAGCGTGGCGCGATCTCGAAACCGATCCCGAACCGATCCATCCGTGCATAGGCACGGCCGCGAAGCGCGACGTGACCAACCGCTCAGACGATCGTGCAGGGATCGCATTTGCCACAGCTGTTCCCATCGCCCGTAAGGATGGATCGATCCTGGGATCGATCGTGTTGCTGTCACCCGACGAGACTCCCCTCGAGGTGGCGGAGCTGGCGATGCTCGAACGGTACGCACGATTGGCCCGCATCAGCCTTGAACAGCATGTGAACGAGCTGTACCTGCAGCGCCTGATCGCCGAGGAACGGAAATGGGTGGCCGGCGTGCTCCACGACGACCCGATCCAGGCGATGACGGCCGTGAGTCTTCGGGTGCAGCGGCTGGCCCGCCACGCTGGTCCCGACCTAGCGGACATGGTCGAGGAGTTGCAGGTCGCTGTCGGTGCTGCGGTCGACCGCATGCGGCGACTGCTCATTGACCTTCACCCGCCGACGCTGGATGACGAAGGACTCGTCTCGGCAATCGACCTGTACCTGGCCGAGGTGCTCGAGCCGATCGACGTCAACTGCTTCCTCGAGGCGGCCATCGAGGACGAACCAACGATCGAGACCGCCTCGCTTGCGTATCGGCTCATCACCGAAGCGTTGTGGAATGTAGCGAAGCATGCGCAGGCATCGCGGGTCGACGTCCAGATCGACTCGCGCAGCGGCGCCGTCGATGCGGTCATCATCGACGATGGCATCGGGTTCGACGTAGCTCGGGCCCGTCGACGCCGTGCCGGCCACATGGGCATATCGGCGTGCCGCGAGCTTGCGGACCGCGCCTCGGGGAGCTGGATCGTTGAGAGCGCTCCGGCACACGGAACGACCGTGCGCATCCACCTCCCCGGGCCGGCGGCGATCCTTCCGGGCTGAAATGACGCGAATACGTCAGTGTGGTCGCCTTCTTTGATCGTCATCATCGATAGGACATCGGAATCGCCCGGATCGTCCGGTCCGCGGCGGATGGACCAGAGGAAGGAACATGAGGACCGTGACGACAACTTCAACGGAGGAACACACGAGGGACAAGAAGCTGGCCAGTGGCCTGGCGGATCGCTTGCGAACGACCGTCGATCGCGGCCGGAGTCGCTCCGATGAGTTCATCAAGGCGCAACGCCGCAAGGTCCTTCTTCGCGATCTCGGCGAAGTGATCTATGAGGCCCACGTCACGGGCGAGGAGAACCTCGATCCCACCAGACGGGACGACCTCCTCGCATCACTCGACTCGATGAATGGCGCCGAGGACGACGATACGGATTCGTGATCGGGCCCGACTCGATCCAATAGGGATAGCTCGATCACATGGAAGCCGAACAACCCACAGAGTCCACGCCGCGATCAAAATCGAGTGCGGTATTCATCGCCAAGATCGTCACAGCAGCCTTACTGATTGCGACATTCACCATCTTTGCGATCCAGAACGCGGCGAGTGTCGACGTGGAATTCCTCGCTTGGGACTTCACGATGCGACGCATCTTCCTCATGGCTCTCAGTGCCAGTATTGGCATCGTGGTCTGGGAGCTCGTCGCATTCGTGTGGCGACGACGACGCCGAAGCTGATGATGAACACGAGGGATTCGCAGTGATCGCGGTCCTGTCGTTGCTGCTCGTCGCCACGCTCTTCATCACAGCGGCGCGGGTGGCGACCATTGCCTTGATCGGAACGGGCATGGCGAACGATGTTGCCGCGTTCCAGGTGCGGTCGGCGCTCATGGGCGTGGGGTATACGACGAGCGAGGCCGAACACGTCATCAATCACCCCGTGCGCCGACGGGTCATCCTGTGGCTCATGATCTTCGGCAACGCCGGTGTGATAACCGGTATCACGTCGTTGCTGCTCGGCTTCGTCGACGCCGAGGCGGATCAGACGGTGCGCCGGGGACTGGTCCTTGCGCTCGGGCTCGTCGTTCTCCTCATCCTCACGAGGCTTCACTTCCTGGAGAGGATCCTCGGTCGGATGACCCGTTGGGCGCTCTCGACCTGGACGTCGCTCGAGACGCGTGACTTGGCCAGCCTTCTACGCTTCAGCGAGGAATACGGGATCATCGAGCTCCATGCACGCGCTGGTGATTGGCTCGTTGGCCGTCCACTGGCGCGGCTGCATCTGCCTGACGAAGGCGTTGTGATACTCGGGCTTCAGCAGCAGAACGGGAGATTCCAGGGGGCTCCGACCGGCCAATCTGTGATCGGCGCCGAGGACACAGTCATCGCATACGGTCGCCTCGATCACCTCCAGGAACTCGACGATCGCCATAAGGGACGGGCAGGCGATCTCGCCCATCTCGAGGCCGTGCGCGAGCAGCACGAGCTCATTGAATCAGCCGACGACGTCGCCCGATACCAACAGCCCAAGCCAGGACCTGACGCTGTGGGCCCCGGAGGGTGACACGACAACCGCGTCGTTCACCCTTCGTCGGCGCCGTCACGAGTCATGAATGCCCGGCGGGAGCGCTGCGAGCGGTGGTGTATCCGGCCGACTCGCGTATCTATTGCGGGTGCTGGAGGGACGGCAATACTCGACGTGGGTTCCTACCCTGCGTCCACTTCGGGGCGGTTCGCTGAGGCGCAGGGCTCGGGTGACCCGCCCCCGAACCCAGAAATGAGCACAGCAGTACAA
>SHLQ01000060.1 GCA_004282895.1 Acidimicrobiales bacterium | reverse complement strand
GTACGCCCCCTGGGACTTGAACCCAGAACCTGCGGATTAAGAGTCCGATGCTCTGCCAATTGAGCTAGAGGCGCTTGTATTGCTCTCCGAGGTTACCCAGCCCGAAGGCCGGATCAACCAGAGAGAACTTGGGGTGGCTGACGGGATTTGAACCCGCGACCGCCGCGACCACAACGCGGTGCTCTACCTAACTGAGCTACAGCCACCAAGAGGTGTTCACTATAGAGCCCAGCACTTCGATTGGCGATCCCGCGGCGGCTCCCATCACGCCCTGTTCGGATACGGTTATGGGGCTCGCCTCCGTGGCCAAAATGGATAAGGCAACGGGCTTCTATCCCGTCGACTGCAGGTTCGAGTCCTGCCGGGGGCGCTACGTCGAATCGCTCAGGACAACCGTCGCCGCGGTGCCCAGGATCGGTGCCGCTTCGGTCACGCGGAGTTGCTCACCGGTTCGCAGATTGATCATCCGCAGCAGTTGTTGCCCGGTGATCGCGGCCCACTCGCCGTCCGGGCTGATGTCGAATCGGCGCGCCGCCACGAGCAGTCCGGTGTCATAGCGGGTAGTGCCGTCGCGCGATACGAACTCCGACACGGTCAAGTCGTCCGCGAACGAATGGATCCACGAGCCACCGCCGAGCATTTCGTTGCGGTCATTCAGGTCGGGTGTCAGCTCATCAAAGAACCGACCCGTGCGGATGTCGGCCCACCGTCGTGTGCAGTCCTCGCCGTCGCACGATTCGATCAGCGCCGATGTCGTGTCGCGCACGACGATCGAACCATCCGCCCAAAACTCGTATCCGCCCGGTGTCAGTCGGTACACCTTGCCATCGACCTCGTCGAGCTCTGGTCCGACCGCCAACTCGATGCCGAACGGGAGTGCACTGGTAATGACCGACTGGCTCTGCGCGGTACGCACGGGCGCCATGGTTTGCAGGCTGATCAGACGCCATTCAACCCGTCCTTCCGTCGATGTGTCCGCAGCCCACAGCGTGTTCGGGTCGAAGGCTGGCGCCACGGTCGTGATCCGGAACCGTTCGTCGTCGGGTAATGGCTGCAATGACTCGGTTTCGCCGTCAAAAACGACAAATTCGCGCTCGATGATGTCGTAGACGAGCACACCCGCTGTGGTGGCGAAGATCGGAAATGCCCGCACACCGAACTGTCGGATCTGACCGGTGTCGAGATCCAGCGAGCCGAGCGGGCGATCTCCACCACTCCACATTGTGAGACCAACCGCCTCGCCAAGGAGAGGCTCGCCGGACAGCGTCGACTCGCCCTCTTGAGCCGGCGCCTGCGTCGTCGTGGCAGCGCTCGTTGTTGTCACTGGCGTGGTTGTGGACGTGGTCGCAGAGGCCAGTGTCGTGGTGGCCGATTCTGCAGTCGGGGTGTTACTGCGGGGTCCGGCGACAGCCAGCACGGCGACGACGGCAATCAGGGCGACGACGAGGCCGATGAGAGGAAAGCTGCCTCGATCTACCGCGCGTTCGGGATCGGCTTCTTGCGATTCCATCGTGATGCCCGGCCGAGCAGGGGAGAAAGGGCGAGAGCAGCGATCGGCGCGTGCCACAGGTAACCCTGCCCGTAGGTGACCCCCATGTCGCGGAGGATCGTGGCCTGTGCTCGGCGTTCAACCCCTTCGGCGATCGCGACGCGACCTTCCGTGCGGACGATGTCGAGGATGGCCCTGAGGCGCGCCACGGCTCGTTCCTCCCGGTCAATTTCGGAGACAAACGAGCGGTCGATCTTGACCACGTCGCTCGGGATCTGCATCAGTCGGTCGACGTTCGAGCCCTCAATGCCGAAGTCATCGATCGCCACCTTCAACCCGGCTTCCCGAAGACTGTCGAGCGAACGGATCAGGTCATCCTGATGAGCGAACAGCTGCTGTTCGGTCACTTCGATCTGGAGCATCGAGGGTGGCACTCGGTTCTGGCGCACGATCTCGAAGATCTGACGGGTCGAGTCTGAATCACTCACATGATCGGGCGCAAGGTTCATCGACATCGTGAAGGTTTCGTCCACCACACCTGCGGACAACCAATCGCCGAGCTGGGCAATCGAGCGCGTCAGGATCTCGAGGTCGAACCGGTCGAACTCGCCCAGAGCGCTACCCGGCGGAAGGAAGGACGACGGATCGAGCATGCCCAGCTCGGGATGCATGTACCGAGCGAGAACTTCGACGCCGACGATACGTTCCTCGGCCATCTCCACGACGGGCTGGAAGAGCAAGCGAATCTGTTCCGGCTTGATATCGGCGACGTCGGTGCTGCGCTGCGCCCGCCGCAATCCCCGCCGGCGTTCCTTTTCGCGATACATGGCGAGGTCGGCGCTCTTCAGAAGGGTATCCGGGGTGTCTGTGACCTTGGCAATAGCCAGACCAACACTGCCGCCGACCCGTTGCTGGCTGCCGTTGACAAGGCAGTTGGAGTCCAGGGCGCGTTCCACCGAGGACGCGAGCACGCGGGCTTCGGCCGGCTCGGTGCGGGAAAGTACACAGAACTCGTCACCACCAAATCGCGCGATCAGTTCATCGCCGCCGCAGGCGGAACCAAGCTGATTGGCGACGTGTTTCAGGACGATGTCTCCGCCTGCATGCCCCTGAGTATCGTTGATCCCCTTGAAGTCGTCGATGTCGCAGAAGATCAGCGCCAGAGGGCTTCGTGTGTTCAGCGCGACGCTCAACTCCTCCATGAGTCGAGCGCGATTGGCGAGACCTGTCAAAGGGTCGTGCATCGCGCGATGTTGCATGAGGGCGGCGGAGCGGCCCTTCGCCTCCTGATCGGCCTGCAGTCGGTCGTCGAGGCTCTGCAACGCGCGCGAGATCAGGCCGATTTCATCACCGGACGTGTCCTGAAGCCGATGACTCAGCGGGCCGACAATCAGCTGTTCAGCGCCACGAGTGACATCGCGCAGGCGTCGGCGCAGGTCGAAGACTGGCAGGATCGCCAGCACCGCCACGCCCAAGAACATGGGAACAAGCCACCATGGAGCGCCTGTTGACCCCGCCGCTTCCGAGACATCGATCGATGCAATCAGCACCCACTGTTCGAGCTCGAGCGGGTTCATCGTCAGTACGGAATTGCGGCCAAGGAAATCGATCGACCGCTCGTCGTGAAGGACTCCCTTGGTGAGCACCGCGTTCAACAATTCTGTGCCGGCGTCGTCGAGGACGAAAGGAGGAGAGCTGTTCTGGTGTTTCGATGGGGTGAAGATCACCATCTGGCCGTTTGATGCCCTGGCGGCCAAAAGGCTCTCTCCGGTTTCGCGAAACCCGGATGCCGCCAACAGGGCAGCGATCCCGGACGTGTCGTATGCGCCGATCAGCACACTGCCGGTGGAGTCGGCGTTCAGGGACGGCGTGCCGATCAGGATGCTCGACTGGTCGGACACCACCTGCGTGCCACCAACGGCAATGCTCGAGCTGGCTCGCTGAAAGAAGTTCGACGTCACGCCTGATTGACGAGACTCCTCGACGGACTCCACCAGCTCCGCCGTAACGAATCCGTGGTTCCCCAGGTGAACGATTATCTCGTCGAGTGTGTCATCGGACGCCGCTGCTCGCTCGAGTGCTTCCATCGCCTCCGACAGCTCCTCGTTGATGCTGTGCGAGAGGGTCGCCGTGCTGGCATGCAGGTCTTCGATCATGTGATCGATCGCGGTGGCACGAACCTGTCGAAAGGAGACCAGCACCGCCAACCCAAGGGCGACGAGCGTCAGGAGGACGACCAACGCCAGTCTGCGACCGACGGACAAACGCATGACTACCCCGAGCGCTTCAGTTGGTCGTAGATCTTCTTGCAATCGGGGCAGACAGGAAAGCCATCGGGCACTTTGGTGGGTACCCACTTCTTGCCACAGATCGCCGTGACTTCATTTCCCTCCACCGCACTTGCGACAATGTCGTTCTTGCGTACGTAGTGGGCGAACTTGTCGTGGTCGCCGCCGTCGTCCAGGACCGGACGCGTGACGGTGTCCGTGTCGATGGAGGTGTCAGATAGACGAGCCCCGAAGCGGCGAAACAAGGCGGTGTTCATGTACCTGATGGTACGGGGTGAAGCCGGATACGGCGAATGGCCGTTTTCAGACTGAAATGGTGTGGATACTGGTCGCCAGCTCCACGACGACGGTCGCAAGCTCCTCGGAGTGGTCGACGACACGATGGGCGTGCTGAGCCGAAGGCTGGACGAACTGATCGTGCATCGGGCCAACGGACGAATCGAACTGTTCGCGCACGTTCTCCGGGGTTCGGCCTCGCTCGACGACGTCGCGATCCAGCCGACGGGAAAAGCGAAGGTCCAGCGGGGCGTCGCGGAACACCCGCAGATCGAACCGGTCGAGCAGCTCAGGGAACGCAAACAGCAGAATCCCCTCCGCGATGACGATGTCCTTCGCCGGCAGAATGACGAGATCGTCGGTTCGGCGGTGTTCCGTGAAGTCATAGACCGGGATACAGACGTCGAGCCCGTTGGCCAGTCCGTCAAGGTGATGGCCGTACAACTCGGCGTCGAGTGAATCCGGGTGGTCGAAGTTGACCTCTCCCCGTTCCTCGAGCGAGAGGTGCCGAAGGTCCTTGTAGTACGCGTCGAACGGGAGGATCGAGACAGTGTCGTCGCCCAGTTCGTGGGCCAGATCGGTGGCCAGTCTGCTCTTACCAGAACCGCTGCCACCACAGATGCCAATGATCGTGCAGGTCACGTTGTTCGACCGTACCGCATCCACGTCAGCAAGCTTAATTTTCCGCGTGGTTTTGTTGGACGTCCATCCATGGTTGGGACCTTTGCCCATAGGTCCGGTCGAGCTATGTGGACTAGATTCTTCAGCCATGACCGATCGCACCGAACTCATTGCCGCCGTCGAAGGTGATATCGAGGATCTCATGGCCGACCATCTGGCCAAACGACCAACGTGGTACGCCCATGACCTCATCAAATGGGAGGAGGGGCGCAGCTACGTGGACGAACCGTGGGACGAGTCGCAATGCACGATCAGCCCCGAGGTGCGCGAGGCGCTGGTTCTCAACCTCCTGACCGAGGACAACCTGCCGTACTACCACTATGCGATCGCGTCGCAGTTCGGTGAGGACTCGGCCATCGGCCGGTGGACGCGTCGCTGGACGGCGGAGGAGGGGCAACACTCGATCGTCATCCGCGACTATCTCCTCATCAGCCGCAACTACGACCCGATGACGCTCGAGGATGACCGCATTGCTGCCATCTCACGCGGCTGGGACAGCCCGTGGACCGATCCGATAGACATCTTCGTCTACACCTCGGCCCAGGAATTGGCGACCCGCGTATCTCACCGGAACACCGGCCTGAAGGCCGATGACGAGGACGCGTACGAGGTCATGAAACGCGTCGCCGCCGACGAGAACTATCACTACATCTTCTACAAGGGCATCATCACGGCGATGATGAAACACGACCCATCGGCGTGTGTGCAATCGATGAAGAAGGTCTATGAGAACTTCAACATGCCTGGCACGGTCGTCCCGAACTTCCGCAAGCGGGCTGCTCACGCCGCCAGGGCACAGATCTACGACCTTCGTATCCACGCGGAGAAGATCATCTCACCGGTGTTGCGGGAATGGAAGATCGACACGTTGGAAGGCTTGACCCCCGAGGCCGATCAGGCGAGGGAGGACGTGCTGGCGATGCCCGGACGTTTGGTCGAACGTGCCGAGAAGCTCGAGCGACGTCAGGCCAAGGCCAGCGCCTGACCCGACGCTGGCTGATTATTTCGTTATTGACGAAACGAGCTGATCGACCGCCGCGTCCGCGATGGCGTGCATCTCCTCGTCGGTACGGTCCTGAATCGGATGTTCCACGATGACGTGGGCGGGATGAAAGCCCAATCGGTCACCTTGGGATTGCGCGGCGTCGGCAAACGGAGCTGAGGCGACGAAGACGCCGGGGATGCCGCGACGTTCAAGATCGGTGATGTCGTGCACACTGCACGTCGTGCACGATCCTCAATCGGCAAGGGCCTCGATCACCGCATCACACTGGGTCGCGATCTCGTGGCGCAGATCGACCGGCGCGGGTTTGCTGAACGTGGGCTTCGTATACCGCACCACCTTGGCGTCGAGGCCGTTCAGCCGTTCTTCGAGGCGGTCGAGGAACACGTTTCCTCGGGCCTTGCTGATGTCGAGTAGGCCGACGGTAAGACCGCCGAGTGACTCCGGCCTGTCAGCCGCGGTGAGCGACTGTGGTGCGGACTCATCTGTCGGATCGAGAACTGCAGGACTCATGGTTGAATCTCCCTTGTGACCGGTGCGCTACCGGTGTTTCCGTTGACCCAGCCGCCAATGATCGACGAGAAGAGTCCGGCGGACCCTCCGGCGTGCACCACCATAAGCCCACCGTCGGGGTTGAACTTGGGGAGGATCGCCCCGGCGAATGCCTCCGGCACACCTTCGGCGATTCCACCGGTGCCGCGCAAGATGGTGTCGGCGTCGAGCTCGAGATGGCGGGCAAGTTCGGTCATGAAGTGCTCTTTGCTCCAGCCGGCGTCTTGATACCGGCTTGCATGCTCGGGACAGAGGACCAGCATGGCGTCGAACATCATGGCGAGGCGCGGTGAGATCGTGGCCTTCAGTCCTTCGGCCAGTGACGCGGTCATGGCCTCCGGTGTCCGCGACAGCTGATCGAAGTGGATACGAGGAGACTCACCTGCGAACGCCGTGACGGTGTCGATGCCCTCTTCGAAACCGCGGTCAACCGATAGCGGATGCCACGGCGAACCCGCCTCGTCTTCCGCGAAACAGAAGCCGAGCTTGGCGGGGGATCCGTGGGTTGCACGATCGATATCGCCGGGGAGGCCGCCGCCGATGTTGCGAACGACAAGCTGTACAGCGCGGCCGATGGTGGAGTTCGCTCGATTGCCCTGCCCGAGAACGTTTCCTCCGTGGTTCATGCCGATCCGGTCGCGGATGGGGCCGTTGACGACAAAGATCGGTCCGCACGGCATCGTCGTCGCAAGCAGGCCGTGCATGTTGAACTCATCGGTGCAGACGGCCTCGACCGCAGCGATGACGACCGGGAGGTATTCGGGTTTGCAGCCGGCCATAACCGCGTTGATGGCAACCTTTTCGACTGTCGTCTCCACGAGCGTCGGTGGCACCACGGCGACGATGTCGTCAGGCGCCCGAGTCGTGCCTTCGAGCATCCGCATGACGCGAACTTCGGTCGGGGCGACGAGCGGGAGACCGTCGCTCCAGCCGCGGTCATACATCGCCTCGACATGATCCTCGAGCTCGGCGAAGTCGATTCGTCGCGCCTTCAGCACGCTGCCACCAAATTCGGCGGCGAGCCGATCGGCATGTTCAGGGTCGACGCTCAGGGAGCCGCAGCCCGGTCGATGTTCTGGCAGCTCTTCGCCAAGGTGTTTGATGCCGGTGAACGACTGCCAGGCTGGCTGACTCCATCCGACGATGCGCCCGGTCTCTGCACCATTCTCGATGCGGATGAGGGTGGGCACGGTCTCGATGTTGTTGTGCCAGGACATGGCCAGGCTGGTGTCGTCGATTGCTGCGAGCCCATCAGGAAATGTGGGGTCATCCTGGGTGTAGATGGTGACGCTGTCGCCAACCTGGGCGAGCACCGGTACGACGAGCTCGCAGGTGGGGCAGTCGCGTTTGACGAAGGCCACCAACCCGTCCGGCAACTGATGTGACATACGTGAATCCTCCCACACCCGCCCCAGTCGATTCATATCCACTTCGTCTCAATCAAGGGGTCAGACCCCTTTTTCCAAAAAGGGGTCAGACCCCTTTCTGGAGAATTGGGACGTAAGACTGGTTCACCATGGCGATTCAGGTGCCACTCTGTTTGTGTGGAAGAGCCCATTCACCTTGCGACACGAGAAGACCCTGAAGGGCATCCCTTCGCGTCCACGGATCAGTACCGGGGCGACATCGCCCTCTTGAACTACCTGCTGCAGGATCTGCGAGTACTGCTGCGCCGGCACAAGAAGGGCGAGATCACACTGTCGAAGTTCCAGACGATCACGTGGGAGGTGCATGGACTGGAGCGTCGGACCGTCGTCTGTCAACCTGAAGAACTGCTCGGGGACAAGACCGTGTGCATCGTTGGCTTCTTCGGTGACCGCCGCTCAAATGCCAATCAAAACCCAATAGACGCATCAGAATTTGACCTGATCGCGGAGTTCACCCGGTTCCCTGGAATCCTGAGCTACAGCTCGGTCGAACTCGTTGATGGCTACTGGGCGAACCTGGTCGTGCACAACGCGTCCGATGATCGCGAGGACTGGCGTGCCAGCGATGTGCACAAGAAGGCGGTCGATGATGTCGCCCCGCTGGCGTACCACAGCGTGCGAATCCACAACGGATGCGTCGTCGCCGGCGCGACCTCATCGAACACCGTCGTAGTTGAGTCGACCAAATACTGGGACTACGACACGACCCCGACGTGGCACGCGTGCCGCCCACTGCCCGGCGGAGCCAGGGCGGCGCTGCAGGGTCCGATCCCCGAAGATTCGAGCGCAGAGCCAGCCGAAGGGGTCTGACCCCTTCGGGCGAAAAGGGGTCAGACCCCTTGGGTGAGAAGTTCCTCGCCGACAATGGGGCCTTGGCGGATCGCAAAGCCCAAGCCGAGGACAATGGCTGCTGCTGCGCCGAACAGCAGGACGGCCTGCAACGACGTGATCTCGACCACCTGACCCGCGACGAGGTTGGCGATCGGCACCGTGCCACCGAAGGACAACACCCAGATTGCGGAAACTCGACCCCGAACGGATTCGTCGATGTGTTCCTGCCAGGCGGTGGCAAGTGTGGTCGGCAACATGAAATAGAACAGCCCGACCGCGAAGATGGCAGCGCTGCCGACCACGAGACTGCTGGCGAACGACAACCACGTCAGTGAAAGCGAGAATCCAAGCAGTGATGCTTTAACCAGCGGGCCACGATCCGCATTGATGAGTACCGTCGCCACGAGCAGCGCCCCCAGGAGTGCACCGACGCCGAACGCGGCGTAGAACCAGCCGTACTCGGGGCTCTTGCTGTCGACGCCCAGTTGTTGTTCGGCGATGGCCGGGAGCTGGCCGATGAAGGGCAGACACAGCAGTGCGAACAACGACATCAGGGCGAGTGGGCGTCCAACCTGGGGCGCTCTCCACGCCAAACGGAATCCGCCGAAGATCCGATCCGAGAAGGATCGGGCAGTCGAGCCGGCCCGCGGGATTCTGGTCACCAGCAGCGCGCCGATGACAAAGGCGTACGCCAGGCCGTTGATTGCGAACACCTCGGCAAATCCGAATTGACTCGTCAACCAGCCACCGATGGCGGGGCCCACCACGCGTGACGCGTTGGTTTGCACGGAGTTCAGGGAAATCGCGGCCCGGAGATTTCGCTTCTCCGAGATCGCCGGGAGGGCCGAAGTGAAAACCGGCGCGAAGAGGCCCTGACCGAGACCGATAACAAAGATCAGCAGGAGAAGCCTATTTTCAGAAATCTCTCCGTCGACCAACTGCCAGGCCAGGACGAGAGTCCAGACCGCCTGCCAGATCTGGGTCACAACCAACAGGAGCCGTCGATCCATGATGTCGGCCAACGAACCGCCGATGAGGCTGAGAATGGCTAGCGGAAAGAGTTGGGCAAAGATCAGCTGCCCTAGAAAGGCGCTCGATCCGGTGATCTCCCAGCCGAGGACCCCGACGGCCACCATTTGCATCCACCGGCCGGTGTTGGAAAGAAACGTTGCGATGAACAGTCGGCGAAACGCGGGTACGGCGAGCGCGTCACGGACGGTGCCTTGTTTGTCTTCCTCCGCGGAGGTGGAGGCGGAGTCGACGGCTCGCATCCGTTCACCGTACGTGGTTGATACCAACCCGGTACGCGGACGTGACGCATGCCCACGCTGTTCTGTGGAGGATCAGCCGCCCATGACGCGCCTCTGGCTCCACAGATCTCGAAGATCAGTCCCAGGTGACGAGTAGCTGCTCCGGGCCGCGGAAGGTGATGTTCGGCGACGACCAGATCGGCTGACCCTCGACCAAACGCAGGGACGGCACGCGTTGGGTGAGCGCCTCGAGGACCAGCTTCACTTCGAGCTTCGCCAGGTTGGCTCCGAGGCAGAAGTGGATGCCTTTGCCGAAGCTGATGTTGTGGGCCGCGTTTGACCTGTGGATGTCGAAGGTCGTTGGGTTCTCGAAGAGATCCGGTTGGCGATTGGCCGAAGCGAAGTTCATGAAGATTGGCGTGTTGGCGGGGATGTCCACGCCGGCCAGGGTGGTGCCCTGCGTGGTGATGCGACGCCACGACACCTGACTGGATTCGAATCGCACGACCTCCTCCACCGCGTTCGGGATGAGAGACGGATCGTCGACGAGCTGTTGCCACTGATCGCGCCGGGGAAGCAGGCACAACAGCGCATTGCAGATAAGCGCGGTAACGGCTTCGTGCCCGGCGAAGGAGAGCCCGTAGATCACCGACTCGACCTCGCGATAGGAGATGTCGTCGGGGTCGGCTTCGTGATCCGCAACGAGTTCGCTCGCGAAATCGTCGGCTCGGTTGTCACGCTTCGTCGCCGTGAACTCTCGGCAGTACCGCCAGTAGGCGAGCATCTTCTCGGCGATCTCGACCTGCTCGTCCTCGGTGGGCCGGCCCCACGAGAAGGCCTTGCGATCGCTGCACCAGTTCTTCAGGAGTTCGTCGTCGCTCTCGGGGAAACCGATGAAACGAAAGACGGTCTCTCCTGGCAACGGAAACGCGAACGCCTCGATGAACTCCCGGGGCTTGTCGCCGGCGAGCATGTCGTCGATCAACTCGTTGGCACGCCGCACAATGTACGGCTCGAGCGTCTTCAGCCGACGCCGGGAGAACCCGGCCCTGGTGTACTTGCGGATTCTCCCGTGGTCGGGCTCGGGACGGTTCGACATCACCGCGACCGGGTTGAAATCGGGAGCGGCGAGAACCTCTGCGGCGCGATCGCCAATCGGAAAGACGGGATTCTGCACGATCGTGCTGGCGTATACGTCCGGATTGGTGAAGACCTCCACGATGTCCTCCATGCGGTTGACCACCACATAGCCGAGCTCCTCGGCGAAGAAGATGGGGGCGTCCTCTCGCAGCTGATACGCGATGGGGTAGGGGTCGGCCAGGTAGTCGTCATTGAGCGGCGACCACTCGTGGTTGACCGGACAGCCCGACGGGGCCTTGACCATTGCGGCCGGTGCGGCGTGGTAGTCGTTGCCCTCGCTCATTGCCCTACCTCACTCGTTCGATCGTTCGGTTGACGAGGTTCTCGATCATCTCCTGGCGGCCGCTCACGGGAGCCGGGTCGATGTTGTCGGCCAACACCTGCGCATGCAGGTCGGCCAAGGAGTACTCGCCAGCCAAGATCTTCTGGCCGTCGTCGCTGCCCCACCCGGCGTACCGCTCGACACGGATCGCCTCGAGCTCGCCGTCTTCGATCAGGGCGGCGGCCACCAAGAGCGACCGGGCCATGGTGTCCATCGCCCCGACGTGTCCGTGGAACAGGTCGTCGCGGGCCAGGGACTGGCGTCGCAGCTTGGTGTCGAACATGAAGCCACCGGTGGTGAATCCGCCACCGCGCAGGATCTCGTAGATGCCGAGGCTCATCTGCTCGACGCTGTTCGGGAACTGGTCGGTATCCCAGCCGAGGCGATCGTCGCCGCGGTTGGCGTCGACGCTGCCGAAGATCCCGCTGGCCACCGCTTGTGCGATCTCGTGGTTGAAGTCGTGTCCGCCAAGCGTGGCGTGATTGACCTCGATGTTGACCTTGATGTCATTCTCCAGCCCGTAGCGCTGGAGGAATCCGTACACCGTGGCCGAGTCGTAGTCGTACTGGTGCTTCGTTGGTTCCTGTGGCTTCGGTTCGATGAGGATGGTCCCCTCGAAGCCGATGTCGTGTTTGTGTTGCACGACCATGTTGAGAAAGCGACCGAGCTGATCGAGCTCGTGAGCGAGGTCGGTGTTGAGCAGCGTCTCGTATCCTTCGCGACCGCCCCAGAGCACGTAGTTGGCACCCCCGAGGCGGTGGGTCGCATTCAGACAGTGCGTGACCTGCGCTGCAGCGTGTTTGAACACCTCGGGGTTCGGGTTGGTCGATGCGCCAGCCGCGAACCGGGGCTGAAAGAATGCCTGCGCGGTGCCCCACAGGAGTTGCACGCCGGTCTCGGCCATCTTCTGCTTGGCGTAGTCGATCATTGTGTCGAGGTTGTCGCAGCTCTCGGCAAACGTTGCTCCCTCTGGTGCGATGTCGCGATCGTGAAAGCTGAAGAAGGGTGCGCCGAGTTTGGCGAAGAACTCGAACGCCGCATCCATCTTCATGTGGGCGGCATCCATCGGATCCATGGCCGGTTCGAGCCATGGCCGGTCGAACGTTCCTGCGCCGAAAATGTCACTGCCCGGCCAGTTGAACGAGTGCCAGTAACAAACACCGAAGCGCAGTTGGTCCTCCATCCGCTTTCCAAGGACGTCGCGGTCCTTGTCGTACCAGCGGAAGGCGAGCGGGTTGTCGCTGTCGGGCCCTTCGTAGGCGATCGGCGACGGAACGGTGGTGAAAAATTCGCTCATGGCGCCAGTCTGCCAGACGCGTCCGTGCCGACATAGTGTGGCCCGATGGACATCGATGTGATGACGTCGCCTTCCACCTGGGATGACGCCGCTTTGCTGGCTCGACGAGCGCAAGGAGCCGGTTTCTCGGGCCTGTTGTGGACGGAGACATCGCAGGTTCCATGGATGCAGATCGCAGCCGCAGCGATGGCAGCGGACGAGCTGGAATTCTCCACCGGTATCGCGGTCGCCTTTCCTCGAAGCCCGATGGTCACGGCTGCAAGCGCCTGGGAGCTCGCGGCGAACACGAATGGTCGCTTCCGACTTGGGTTGGGTAGTCAGGTGCGAGCCCATGTCGAGCGGCGCTACAGCGCGGAGTTCGACCGCCCCGCTGCTCGCATGCGTGACTATGTCCTGGCGGTCAAGGCGTGCTTCCGAGCCTTCGCAGGCGAGAAGCTTGCTCATGAGGGCGAGTTCTACAACCTGAGTCTGTTGCCGCGCGATTGGCGTCCGCCGATGCACGAACACGACCTGAAGGTTGATATCTCGGCGGTGGGTCCGCTGATGACGCGTTATGCGGGCGAGGTGGCTGACGGCGTCCACGTGCACCCGTTGCATTCGATGCCGTACATCACCAACCGGTTGCTCCCTGCTGTGGCTGAAGGCGCGGCCAACACGAACCGAAGCGTGGATGAGATTGATCTGATCGTTCCGGTGTTCGCATGCCCCGGGGACACGCCGGAGGAACGTGCACTGTACGTCGCCCATGCTCGACGGCAGATCGGGTTCTACGGCAGCACCCGCAACTACGCGTTCCAGTTCGACGATCTCGGATTCGCGGGAACCTCTGCCCGCCTCAACGACGCGTTGAAGGCGGGAGACGTCGCGGGCATGGAGGCGGTCATCACCGATGACATGCTCGAGCACTTCGCAGTCATCGCGCCGTGGGATGAGCTGGCGGATCGCCTGATCGAGCGCTACAAGGGAACTGCCCGGCGCATCGTGATCTACATCGGCGAACACCAGATCCGCTGCGACGACAACCAGCTGGCGCAATGGATGGAAGTCGCACAGGCAGTGAGGGCCTCATGAACCACGAATCTGTGGAGGATTAGAAGCACATGGAACACCACACACTCCACAGATCTGAAGGTCGGGTGGCGCTCGTGACCGGCGGAGGTAGCGGCATCGGTCGTCAGATCTGCGTCTCCCTCGCTGCGGCTGGGCACAACGTCGGTGTCGCCGACATCAACACTGGCGGTGCGACCGAAACCGTCGCCCAGATCGAAAACGCTGGTGGTGCGGCCATCGCCGTCGCCATGGACGTCACGAACTCCGACTCGGTCGTCGAAGGCCGGTTGCAGGTCGTGGACGAGCTGGGACCGATCGGCGTTCTCGTCAACTGCGCTGGCTGGGATCAGCTCATGCCGTTCATTGACACGGACGAGGCGTTCTGGGACAAGGTGATCGAGATCAACTACAAAGGCATGTTGCGCACCGCACACGCCTGTCTGCCCGACATGATCGAAGTGGGATGGGGACGTGTGATCAACATTGCCTCGGACGCGGCGCGAGTCGGCTCGTCTCTGGAAGCCGTGTACGCCGGAGCCAAAGGCGGGGTGATCTCGTTCACGAAGACCATCGCCCGCGAAGTTGCCCGAAAGGGCGTCACCGCCAATGTGGTCTGCCCCGGACCCACGGACACCCCACTGATCCAGGCGATCGTCGACGACAGCGATGACGGCGACAAGGTGATCGGGGCAATGACTCGGGCCGTCCCGATGAAACGAATGGGCCAGCCGTCGGAGATCGCCTCAGCCGTCGTCTATTTCGCGTCCGAAGATGCGGCCTTCGTCACCGGTCAGACGTTGTCGGTCTCCGGCGGATTGACCATGGCCTGAGGTTCGCTCACCGCAATCAGTGCGGCGTTCACAATGTTGCCGGTGGAGATCCCGGTGACCTCGTGCAGGTCGGCGATGGTGCCGGATTCCCCGAAGCGGTCAACGCCGAGTGTGTACTGCTTGGTGCCCAGTGCCGAGCCGATCCAGGCGAGACTGTGACTCGCCGCATCATGCACGCTGACCACCGGCCGGCCGCGTTCGTTGGCCGGTACGAGCCGATGCAGATGGCTGGGGGAGCGGACGATGCTTCCGGTTGAAACGGTGGCATAGCTCGAACGCCAGCTGTTGTACGCGCGGTCCGGGCTGGTCAGGTGAACAACAGAGGCTTGCACGCCTTCGTCTTCGAGCTCGGCGGCTGCAGCCAGAGCTTCGGGGGCCATGACTCCGGTGGTCACGATCGTGACACCTGGCCGCCCATCGTCGGGGGCGTCGACCAGGCGGTACCCGCCAGCGAGCACATGGGCTCGCAGGCGCTCCTCGCCGTACCGTCCAAGGGCCGCGGCAAAGGGCGCCTGATCGATCGGGCGGGTGGACAGTCGCAGGTAGGTGCTGGCGCCGTCGGGCGCCGAAAGCTGTTCGATCGCATCACACAACAGCCAGTCGACCTCGGTCGCATAGGCGGGCTCGGCGTAGTGGAGGTTGGCAGCTCGGCGCCGACCGACGCCGTGATCGTGGACTGATGGGCGCCACCCTCGGGTGCAAGCGTCACCCCAGCCGGAGTGCCGGTGACGATGAAACGAGCGTCGTTGTAGATGCCGTAGATGAACGCGTCGAGCCCACGCAACACAAACGGGTCGTACACCGTGCCGATGGGGAAGAGCTGTTCGCCGTGGTGATCGTGACTGAGGCCGAGCTGGCCCAAAAGCATGAACAGGTTCATCTCGCTGATGCCGAGCTCGATGTGTTGGCCCGACGGCGACGGCGCCCACTTCAGGATGCGATCGGCGCCACCATGGTCGTCGGTTTCGAGATGGTGGTAAACGCCGGTCTTGTTGATCCAGCCGCCGAGGTTCGTGGAGATCGACACGTCGGGAGCCGTCGTGATGATGCGTTCACCCACACCATCGATGTCCGCCATACTCGCCAGCACGCGACCGAACGCTTCCTGCGATGACGACTTCCCGGAGGTCGTCGGGGGTCTGACCCCTTTGGGAATCTCGGGCGTGGGACGGGGGATCGGGGGAGCGTTGTTGATGTCACCGCCGACCAGGGCGCAGAGCTGGCCCGCGGGAGAATCAGGGTCAAAACGGTCCCACTCCGTCTCGGGAGTGAGCCCCATCTTCGACCGGAGGTCATCGATCTGATCGGGTGTCATCAGGGCCGCGTGGTTCATCGGGTCGCCAGCCATCGGCAGGCCCCACCCCTTGACCGTGTACGCGAACAACACCGATGGCCGTTCCACCTCGGCTTCGCACTCCCGGTACGTGTCGAGCAGCACTCCGAGGTCATGACCACCGAGGTCGGTGACGAGGGTCTTCATCTCGTCGTCGTCCAGATCGGCGCATATGCGTTCGACCGCCGGGTCGGCTGCCGCGAGAAACTTGGATCGGAAGGTCGGCCCGCTGAGCCCAAACAGCTCCTGATAGGCCTCGTTGGGCATGGTGTCGATGTGGTCTTCGAGAGCATCACCACCCTCTTGTGCGAACGCGGTCGTTAGTCGGTGTCCGTACTTGGCCTCCGCGACGTGCCATCCCGCGTCGGCGAAGAAGTGCTTCAGACGAATCGCCGCGATCTCCGGAATCACCCGATCGAGGCTCTGGCGGTTGAGGTCGACCACCATCGTGAAGTTGCCGAGGCCCTTGGTCGCCGGGTCGGCAATCGCCTCCCAGACGTTGCCTTCGTCGAGCTCGGCGTCACCGACGAGCGCAAAGAATCGGGCCGGCTCGCGTTCCTCGAAGTGACTGTCGATGTAGCGGCGGGTGAGTGCGGAGAAGAGCGGCGCGACGGCACCCAGCCCGACCGAGCCGGTGGAGAAGTCGGAGACATCGGGGTCTTTCGTGCGCGACGGGTACGCCTGCAGCCCACCGCGTTGGCGCAACGTGGTGAGATAGCTGCCGTCGAGCTCGCCGGTCAGGTATTTGATGGCGTGGTACACGGGCGACGCATGTGGCTTCACGGCCACCTTGTCCTCGCCGCCGATGTGGCCGAACCAGAGCGCCGTCATGATCGACACCATGGAAGCCGATGACGCCTGGTGGCCGCCCACCTTCACCTCTCCGCCCTCCCGGCGGTTGGCAGCGTCAACGATGCGCGCAGCCAACCACAACACCCGCTGTTCGATCTCCCGCAGGGTCTCGAGATTCACATCCGACATGGCGTCAGGATATGTCATCATCTGCGCATGAGCCTGAACGACTTCGCCCGCACGCCACTCCTCTTCGGTCCATCGCCGATCCACCCGCTGCCCCGACTCAGCGAGGCGCTTGGTGGTGAGGTCGAGATCTGGGCGAAACGCGAGGACTGCAACAGCGGTATCGCGTTCGGCGGGAACAAGGTGCGGAAGCTCGAGTATCTGGTCGCCGACGCGCTGGCGCAGGGTTGCGACACGCTCGTCAGCATCGGCGGCATTCAGTCGAACCACACCCGCCAGGTGACCGGCGTTGCGTGCCACCTCGGCCTCAAGGCGGTGACGGTTCAGGAAGGGTGGGTCGACTACAACGACATGGTCTACGACAAGGTCGGCAACATCCAGCTCACGCGTATCATGGGTGGTGACGTGCGGGTTGATCCCGCCGGCTTCGATATCGGTATCCGCGACAGCTGGAAGACCGCACTCGACTCCGTGGTCGAGGCGGGAGGCAAGCCCTACGCCATCCCCGCCGGTGCATCCGACCATCCGCTCGGCGGCATGGGTTTTGCCAACTGGGCGGTCGAGGTGGGCGAGCAGGAACGCGAACTCGATACGTTCTTCGATTCCATCATCGTGTGCACCGTGACCGGCTCCACCCACGCGGGGATGATCGCGGGCTTCGCGCTGGAGGATCGTGACGATCGCAAAGTAATCGGCATCGACGCGTCCGGCACCCTCGATCAAACCGTTGATCAGGTCACCCGCATCGCCAGCAACACCGCCGAGAAGATCGGGGTCGGCCGTCCGCTGCGCGATGACGAGATCACCGTCCTCCCCGGCTACGAGGGACCGGCCTACGGCGTGCCGGACAAGGGCACGGTCGAGGCGATCCACCTCGTTGCCCGCACCGAAGGGATGCTCACCGACCCGGTGTACGAGGGAAAGTCGATGGCCGGGTTGATCGGCATGGTGCGTTCCGGCGAGATCCCTGCCGGATCACGCGTGTTGTACGCCCACCTCGGCGGCCAGCCCGCACTTCCTGCCTACGCGGGCGTTCCCGGTCTCGGATCTCCGGAGCGCGAGCTCTCCC
>SHLQ01000214.1 GCA_004282895.1 Acidimicrobiales bacterium | reverse complement strand
GTCGGTCCGCTTCCGGAAAGCCACGAACACCAGGCGCCGGCATCCACGGCCGCCTGCATGGCGTTCGCCGTCGCGGGCTGCTGTTCGAGTCGGGCGTTCTGATGAAGGCGATCCTGGGTGGCTTCCTGCAACAACTCGACATCACCGTTGGCGAGCGCGGCGATCAACAGACTGACCCGACCCAGGTTGAAGACGGCATCTTCCATTGGCACCGCAGTGGGAAGCTTTCGGCGGGATTCCTTTGTGCCCGAGCGGCTGTCCGGCACCCACAAGACCACTTGCGCCTGAATACCGAGCGGCACCCGCACGACCCGTTCCCCAACGGCAACGGTGACGCCGCCGAACACCGACGCCGCCACGTTGTCCGGATGTCCCTCGAGCTCCGTGGACTCCAGAAAGAGCCAACGGCGGCATTCGTCAAGTGTCTGGCCCTGTTGGACCGCTGCCGCTGCGAGGCCGATGACGCGGGCCGCGCCGGAGAACCCCATCCCGCGCGCCGGCGGAATCGTGCTGGTGATCTTGAGTCCGCCCCGGCCGCCGTATTGGCGGAAGACTCGCATGGCCAGATGATCTTCGCTCCCCACACCTTCCTCGGCGAAGCTGACCTCCATGTAGCGGTCGATGGCCATGCCGAGAACATCAAAACCCGAGCCCAAATTCGCCGACGAAGCTGGCACCCTCAGCGTGACCGACATCAGGCGTCCAGGACCCCACCGTCGATGATTGGGGGTGCGGTCGACCACGGGAACTCGATCCAGGCATCGGTTCGCTTCCAGACATATTCACACTTGATCAGTGACTGTGGCTTCTCATAGAGCACGGCGGACCGCACATCACCCACGGAGCCTTCACAGAACTCGTGTACGTGTTTGAGCGTCGCCCCGGTGTCCGCGACGTCATCGGCGATCAGCACGTTGGAATCCTTCAGGTCGACCTTGTCGAGATACGGCGGCAGTGTCGTCGGCACGTCGAGCGTCTCATTCACGCCGGTGTAGTAGACGACGTTCATGACGTACAGGTTCTTGACCGACAGGGCGTAGCCCAACGAGCCGGCGACGAACAAACCTCCGCGCGCAATCGCAAGGATGATGTCCGGCCGGTAGCCATCGTCGGCGACCACCTGGGCCAGTTCACGAACCGCCGATCCGTAGGTGTCCCAATGCAGGATTTCACGTTCTTCACTCATCGCCACGACCATAGCCAGACAACGTCAGTACGTCCCAGCCAGCCACCACCCCCCTCGCTCGACATAGACGAGTAGGGCGGCGCCATCCTCGTCGACCAGCTGGAACCGGGCCCGGCGACGAGACCGTTGTGGGTCCCACCACCGTTCATCGAGCAGCCATGGGCCGGCCCAGGCAACGACCGGCTTCCAGCGGCGGCCATCGAGCGATATCGATGCTGGTGGCGCGGACAGGTCACCTCGGCCGGACACGGACACCGGCACCTGCATTACATCCACGACCTCGATCGGTTGTTCACTGAACAACTGCACCGGCGAAGGTGAGGGCAGTGACCCCGGCCAGGGCCGCTCATCCGGAGGCGACAATTGCCGTTCACCAAGGTCGACGGCGCTGGCGGGAAACAGCCGAATGGCATCGTCGGGTTCTCGTCCCCCACGCCACTCGGCCACCTGCACATTCTCCACCCCGACGAGTGCTTCGAGACGGGCCACCGCCCGCCCCGCTCGTTGGTCAGCCTCGGTTTCCCCACCCCAGAAGCCAAGCTGTCGTCCGGTTGCCGGCAGTAGGTCCTCTGGCCACAGCGACAACCGACTGAGCCCTCCGGACGGACGCACCGTTGGTGAGGCGTTGAGCCATCCATCAAGTTGCCAACGCACCCGATCGGTGAGGGCCGCCACCGACAGCGCCCCCTCGTGGCGCCAACCGCGGAGAAAGGTTTCACCATGTTCACTTTCCGCTTCGATCGTCACGCGGCTGCACGCTGCCCCTTTTGCCTGCAGGCGTTCGTGTAGTTCGACCGCCAGCTGCCGGGCAGCAAAAGCCGCCTGATCAATACGCTCGACCGGCGGGTCGAGCGTGATCGTCGCCCGCAAGTCATCAGGAGGGTCGACCGCATCCGGCAGCCGTTCATCAAGACCCGCAGCCCGAGCATGGGCACCCACCCCTTCGCGTCCGAACCGCCCCAACACATCGGTTCGCTCGAGCGTCGCGAAGTCACCGAGCGTACGCAACCCCAAACGCCACAGGACATCGGTGAGTTCGGGCAGATCCAGCAGGGTGATGGGAAGTGGCGCAAGGAAATCCGGGCTCTCCCCGATGCCGACAATGTGTGGAGCCGTTGTCCGAGCGCGGGCAGCGATACGGGCGGCGAACACCCCATCGGCAATACCAATCGAGCAGTTGGTGCGACCGTCGAGTGTTTCCCGAACCGCCGTTTCCACCAAGGAGGCCAGCGTTTCGTCTCCTCCGAAGTATCGGGATGGGCCTCGGGTGGCAAACAGGCAGGTGCCGGGCTGGGTGAGTTCGATTCGTGGGGTGAACCGTTCGATTGCCGACACCACCGGTTCGAATGCTCGGGCCTCCGCCGCGATGTCACGCTCGGCGATAATCAGTTCGGGACAGCGCCGCTGCGCCTCGCGCCGCCGCAATCCACGGGTGACCCCCACCGTTCGGGCAGCCTCCGATGATGCGACAACCCGGTTGGCATGCAGCACCGCGCCCGCCTGATCGGGGGTGATGTCGGCGGCAACCACCGGCCAGTCGGTACACCACACAACCATCGTGCGGACCGGTTCGTTCACCTCGCGTGCAGGGAGGTGACGGTGGCGCGTTCCTCGAGAAGGCGCACGGTTCCGTCCACTGCCGGCAGTTCAAATCGAGCCGAACGTGACCCTCCGCCAATACGGCGTCCATGGGATTCGACGTCGAGCACCCGCCCCTGCAAACACCCGTGGCCCTGTCCCAATCCGACCCAGTCGACTGGCTGGGCGAGCAGCGACAGGTCGTAGGGCAATTGTGAGGGACGGGAACGGGTCGTGATCGCGGCATCGAGCTCGAGCAGCACCGTTCCCCGCTCGCGGGCACGAGAGGCCATGCGTCGATGTTCGCTGGGAGTGATGCGGTGGACGGGTGTACCAAAAGCCACAATGTCGACCGAACCGATCAACGCTCCAACCGTTGCCGACCACGCCGACGAATCGGGAGTACGAACGACGAGGAGACGTTCGATGGCGACCCCCAGCTCCTGGGCAGCGGTCAGGCTGATGCCGGGTACATCGACCGTGGCAATCCATCCGCCCGCGGTGGTGACGTCGGCCAACATCGCCCATGCCAACGCTCGCGCCGATGGCCCTCCGGTGATACGGGTGACCCACCCCCGCTGCAATCCCCCACCAGGAAGCAGCCGATGAAACACTTCGGGTACGGGCAGCACCTGCTCTGCCGCCAACACCACCGGCGCAATACGCCGCATCTGCTCTCGAAGGGGAACCGCTTCCATACTCCAAGTATCGAACATCCGTTCGATACTTGCAAATGCGGTATCGCTCTCGGCACTTCCGGCCGAGATCGCCGTTCGCTCACGCTCACTAACCGAGTTCGGCTTCGCCGAACGTCGCACGGTGAGCTACATGGGCTTCCGGCGCAGCCTCCAGCCCCTCCTCGCCTGAGGCGCCCTTTGTGCGTATACAGACACACGGGGGAGTTTTCGGCAACGCCGAAAATCTCCAAGCAACCCGCAGGGTTGCCGGGTACCCACGATCATTCGGTGTATACGCACGAACACCGGCTCTGCCGAAGGAGGGGCAACTTGCTGCGGAAGTTGCCCCTGTCGGCTTGGAGACCGATGTCGGGCGCCGTCCCGACATGTAGTCGCGCAGTCTCGACTTGTTAAAGCAACACGCCGTTGTAGTAGCCGATCTGGCTGGCGAGCCAGTTGGCGTCCGCTCGACGACCGTCCCGCCACGATTCGTTGTCCTGCTGCACCTTGTCCAGCGCCTGCGCCTGAGCCTCCAGGTCATCGATGACACCATCGAGCGTACGCACAGCGAGCACCCGTCGCCCCTCATGTCCCTCGAGGCGTCGCCGGCTTGCGGTCGCGGCGTTCCCTTCCCAGGTTGTGCGCGTATGCAGACCGCCGATCGAATCGAGCATGGTTCGCAATGGATCGATCTCCGCCCCGAGATCGGCGGCCAGTCTTCGAACCTCGATTGCATCGTCGCGTGCGGTTGCTGCCTCCTGAGCAAACCAGCGGGCGTCCGCGCGCCACTGATCCACGTCGTCCTTGTGCCTGAGCCGATCTTGCGGTGTGTACGTCGTCATACTTTTACCCCGTAGACACGAGTAATTAACGAAATATATCGAAAGGGTATGTAACTGTCGAGTCAGACGTCACACATCCTCAAGAAATCAACGGGAAAGTCGATGTTGCTGATATGTTCTCTCGCCGCGCGCACCGCCGGCTCTCTCCCGTCGCGCTGGCGATCGTCATTGTGGCCTCGGCGCTTGCTCCTGCACCCCTACATGCGGCCGATCCCGAACCCGCCCTCCACGGGCTGACACTGGCCCACCAGCCGTTGGACGCCGCCACAGAATGGATCGATCCCGCGCTTGCTCTGGGAATCGATGAGGAGGATCTGGTACCGACCCCCGACTTCGACTTCGTCGAGCTGCAGGCCAGCGACATCTATGCGAGCGGCGTCGATGTAGTGGCGGTGAAATACGAGGACCTGAGTGGTTTCGAGAGCCGCCATCTGCGCACGTTGCAGGTGCTCGAAACAATCAATCGAGACATCGTGAACACCACGTTCACGATCAACCAGCTCCGGCCGGACATCAGTCGTCTCAACACGCGAATCACCACCGAGGAGACACAAGAGGCTCGCCTTACCGAGGAGATCGCGGTCTACCACCACTCCATCACCGAGTTTGCGCTCCGCACCTTCATCGGCGAGGACGACGCTGCCATCAGCGAGCTCGAGATCGACTCCACCGCGGCGGAGTCGCGGGTCATGACGGATCAGGTCCGAGACTCACACTTCACCGAGATAGCCAATCG
>SHLQ01000059.1 GCA_004282895.1 Acidimicrobiales bacterium | reverse complement strand
TCCTCGAGCCACTCCGGCCTGAGGTGCTTGAAGCAACGCAGGCCGAGTGGGCCCAGTCCCACATCGACTTCGCGCTCGTCGACGGCGAGTTCTACGGCGTTCCTGTGAAGACCGACCTCAAGTCGATCGTCTGGCACAAGCCTGCAGTCTTCGACGCCAACGGCTACGAGCACCCAGGCACGTGGGATGAGCTCAAGGAGCTCACCAACACGATGATCGCTGACGGCATCACGCCATGGTGCGTAGGCATCGAATCCGGTCAGGCGACTGGCTGGACCTTCACCGACTGGACCGAAGACCTCATGCTCCGCTTCCACGGTGGCGAGGCCTACGACCAGTGGGTCAGCAATGACCTCAAGTTCGCGTCTGACGAAGTCAACCAGGTGATGCAGGAGATCATCGATCTCTGGAGCATCGATGGTGCCGTGTTCGGCGGCATCGAGTCGATCTCGTCGAGCCACTTCGCTTCGAAGCCCGCTGAGGACCTCATTGCCGACAACTGCGCCATGGTGCGTCAGGCGTCGTTCTTCTCTGGCTTCCTGCCCGAGGGAACTTCGGATCAGATTTCGACCTTCTACTTCCCTGCGGTTGATCCTGCTACTGCTCCCGTCCTCGTGGCAGGTCAGCATGCGGCTGCGTTCAACGATCGTGACGTCGTGTCTGCAGTGCTCGAGCACATGGGCTCGTCGTCGTACGTGAACGCTCGCCAGACGTTCCAGCGCGAAGCCAAGGGAGGCGGCCTGTCCGGATTCAACACCGCAAACACAGCTGCCGATCGCTCGCTGTGGGCTGATCTCGAGGGACAGTTCATCGAGGTCATGCAGAACGCCGAGGTTGCTCGTTTCGACGGCTCCGACCTCATGCCAGCCGATGTTGGCGCTGGTGAGTTCTGGACCCAGGCAACCGCAATCGTCAACGGCGAGATCGACGTTGCCGGTGGTACTGCCAAGATCGATGAAGCTTGGCCATCTGAGTAATACCCGAGGTCTCACCGCCTCCAAGGGGAACATCTAGAAGTACTGGTCCGGGGTGGTATATCCCACCCCGGACTGGCATCAAGCAGAGTTTTGAAGTACACCCGGAGGGGGACACTGCCGGGTCAATAGGGGGAAATACGTGAAGGTACAGCGGGATCTGCCGATCATTGCCGCCATTCTCGGTGCAGTGATCTTGCCGATTGTGCGGGCCACCGAGCCCGGCATGTCGTTGCTCAGCTACTTCCAGTGGGCGACCTTTGGGGCAGGCGTGCTCGGCGCCTTGGGACTGGTATTCACGAGCGGCGAGGAACCGTTTTGGACCAAGGTTGGCTCGACGATTCGAGTCGCCGTGGTTTCTGTCATCGGCGCTGTCGCGCTCTACTACATCCTGACGACCTCTGAGTCCTTCGATCGCGTGGCGTCCACCATGTTCGTCGTCCTGTGTGCTGTGTCGATTATCGGTGGCAGCTGGGTTATCTCGAACGTCCTGCTCGATCTGGCGCAGAAGAACTGGGCACTGTTCTCGGCGGCATCAGCCGCAATCGCAGCCGCCGTCGGGTTCTCAATCACGCGTGGCAACCTCGTTCTGCAGTCCCTCGTTGTCGATCCCGACCCGGTTCTCTTCAGTGCTGGCGGGGGTTGGGGTGGCCGACTCGAATGGCCAATCTTCGGCGCGCTGCTCTGGGGTGTGGGCGTGTATGCCATGCGCATTGTCCCCGTACAGGCTGGCCGACTCCTCATCGGCTCCGCCCTCGGCCTCATCACTGGATGGCTGATCGCAGCCAACCAACAGCCCTGGCAGCTGCCTGACATCAACTGGGTCACGACGGCCATCTGGACGGTGGTCGTTGCAGGATTGCTCGGCGGAATCGCGGCGTTCCGAGGTCGTGACCCCATCCCGTCCGTCATCCTCGGTGCTGGTGTCGGATTCGCCATCGGTGCCTGGTTGATGTCGCCATTTCTCGGCGCGGTTGGAGTCGGCCGGTGGGCGTCGATCATTCCCCTCGCTCTGCTTGGGGTGCGGATTGGCTGGAGACAAACCCCGACTCCGCGGTCATTGTCCGTGTTCGACAATCGGGCACGAGCGTTCGTCTTCCTCGGGCCCGCGATGTTGTTCCTGTTCTCTGCACTTGTCGTGCCCGCCGTCGCGACCATCATCTTGTCGTTCAGGAATCGGGATGGGGATGAGTTCGTCGGATTCGACAACTATCGGACCTTCTTCGCCGACGAGGACTCGGTCGACCTCTCTGGTTGGCGCGACCTGTTCACCTCCGATCTCTACTCGGTCGGATTCTTGTTGATCGGCGCAGGTTTGATCATCGGCCTCGTCGCAAACAGCCGCCGCAACAGGGTCGGCCTGCTCGAGGGCTCGAGCGGATCAATCGCGCTGCTCGCCGGCGCCGTGGTGATGTTTGCGGCAACGGTGTGGTCGATCCTCGGAGAACGGATCACGTCGGGCCAGTTTCTGTCGGTACCAGCGTTTCTCGTCATCCTCGTTCTACTGGCGATCCTGTCCCTTGGCGCCATAGCACTCACCGGAAAGGTCGACGCGTTCGACAGTTTCGAGCGCACCAGCGCGTCCGTTGGCTCGGTGATTGCTGGACTCTTCCTCATGTCGTACGCCGTCCTCTCGGTGGTGCGCGGAACGTTCTTCAACAACATCTGGTGGGTCATCACGGTGACCACGCTGTCGGTGACGCTTGGCCTGGCGATTGCCGCCTTGGCGGAGAAGGCTGGCTCGACCGAGAACGTCGCCAAGTCGTTCATCTTCATGCCGATGGCCATTTCGTTCGTCGGCGCCTCGGTGGTTTGGCGTCTGCAGTATCAGCCCCGGTTCCCCGCCACCGAAACCCAGACTTCGGTGATGAACTCCACGTGGGTAGAGCTCGGGGAGCTCTCTTTCTCGGGCTGGCCCCGCATCCTCGTGTTGCTCGTATTGGCGGGGTTGATCGGCTTGCTCGTCAAGTCGGCAGTCGGGCGAGCCAGGATCGGCGAAACCTTTGCAGGACAAATGGTGGGGATCGTTGCGTTCGCGTTCTTGTTCTTCAAGCTTGCCGACCGATCCCTGGGCGGTTTCAAGGAGGCAGCCGACGGCACCTATGGCGGCCCTGATGTTGTGCGATTCTTGCAAGATGCCCCGTTCAACAACGTGTTCATGATGATCATCCTGATCTGGATTCAGACCGGTTTCGCCATGGTGATCTTCTCCGCCGCGATCAAGGCCGTGCCGCAAGAATTCATCGAGGCAGCCAACGTCGACGGTGCCACTGAGTCGCAGACGTTCTTCCGGGTGATCGTTCCGCAGATTCTCCCAACCATCGGTGTGGTGGCCACGACACTGATCGTGCTCGTCACCAAGGTCTTCGACATCGTCAAAGTCTCTACCGGCGGCAACTTCGGGACCAACGTGCTCGCGAACGACATGTTCGAAGTGTCGTTCAGCTTCTTCAACCGCGGCCTCGGCTCGGCGATCGCCGTCTTCATCTTGGTCTCGGTCTTGCCGGTGATGTTCATGAATGTGCGACGGATGCAACAGGAGCGGGTGATGAACCGATGAACGCAACACTCGGAGCGCGGATTTATGATCGGCTCCGGAGCATGCCGATGTGGGCCCTTTGGGGTCTGGTCCTCCTGTGGACCCTGCCGAGCTTGAGCTTGTTCCTCAACTCGTTCCGGAGCCGAAGCGATCAGCAGAATGCCGGGTTCTGGACGATGGGCGGAAACCCTGGCGACCTGACGCTCGAGAATTACCAAGAGGTGCTTGCGGGCGGTGGAGCGAACGACCTGTCACAGTCGCTGATCAGTTCGTTCGCGATCGCGATTCCGGCGACCATCATTCCGATCGCGTTCGCAACCTTTGCCGCATACGGCTTTGCCTGGATCGACTTCAAAGGCCGGGAGTGGATGTTCATCGCAACCGTCTCGCTTCTGGCGATTCCCTTGCAAGTTGCGCTGATCCCGTTGTTGCAGACCTACGTGGGCGGCGCGCACTTCACGCCGGAGATCTTTGGCATTGGATCAGACAAGACGATCACGCTGATTCCTGACCTCGACCTCAACACGCGGGGCGGTATCGCCGTGTGGCTCACCCACACCGGGTTCGCCATGCCGTTCTCGATCTTCTTGTTGCACAACTACATTTCCGAGCTGCCCAAGGAAGTCTTTGAGTCGGCCCGTATTGATGGCGCCAGCCACTTCACGATCTTCTGGCGCCTCGTTCTGCCGTTGTCGATTCCGGCATTGGCAGCGTTCGCCATCTTCCAGTTCCTGTGGACCTGGAACGACTTCCTGATCGCCGTGACGATGCTCAGCGGTGGCAACCCCGTCGACCTCCCGACAACCGTGTTGGTTGCGAACCTTGCCGGAGACTTCGGCCGTAATGAGCACCTGTTGCCCGCGGGCGCGTTCGTGCAGGCGTTCTTCCCGCTCGTCGTGTTCTTCAGCCTGCAGCGCTTCTTCGTGCGAGGCCTGTTGGCTGGCTCTGTCAAGGGCTGATCCACCGCCAACGTGCAACTCCCAAAAGCCACTGCAATCCACGAGGCGTCGCTTCGTATTGCCGGTCGTATCAGGCGAACCCCGGTCGGGCAGGTGTCCGGCGCGTCGCTGGGCGTGCCGCAGCTCGACAACGTCTTTCTCAAACTCGAGTACATCCAGAATTCGGGCAGCTTCAAGGCGCGAGGGGCGACCAACTTCATCCTGTCCAACGACATCGGCTCGGCCGGCGTGGTGGCCGCTAGCGGAGGCAATCACGGCGCGGCGGTGGCCTGGGCGGCGAGGGAGATGGGACACAAGGCGACGATCTTCGTGCCTACGATCTCTTCGGCGGCCAAGGTTGAGCGGCTCCACTTCTACGACGCGGATGTACACCAGGTGGGTGATGTCTACGCCGAGGCGTTGGAAGCATCACACGAGTTTCAGGCGAGCTCCGGCGCCGTGCCCATCCACGCCTACAACCACCCCGACGTTCTGGCCGGAGCAGGCACAACCGGCCTCGAGTTCCTCGATCAAGCCGGAGCGCTCGACACGATTCTCGTCGCGTGTGGCGGCGGCGGACTGGCCGGTGGGATGAGCATCGTGACCGGCGACCGGTGTCGGCTCGTTGTCTGTGAGGCCGAGAACACCTCGGCCTTCGCCGCGGCGAAAGCGGCCGGTGAGCGAGTGCCGGTGGAGGTCAGCGGCATTACCGCAGACGCTCTGGGAGCAACCACCATTGGCGAGCTGGCATGGCAGGCACTCTCAAAGGTCGATGCCGTCAGCGTCCTTATGACCGACGACGAGGTGTGTGACGCGATGGATCACTTGTGGGACGAGTTTCGGATCGTCGTCGAACCGGCAGCCGCAACCGCAGCCGCCGCCCTTTTCAGCGGCAACTACAAACCAGCCGAAGGCGAACGCGTCGGCGTAGTCCTGTGTGGGGCCAACACGCCTCTTTAGTCCTCGGCACTTCCGGCCGAGATCCGTGAAAACCGACATGGGCCTCCACCGCAGGCTCCGGCCCCTCCTCGCCGGAGGCGGGCGCTGTGCGTATACACCGATGATCGTGGGTGCCTCCGAGCGCAATGCCTGGATCAGATCAGTTCGGTTAGAGCTACGGGGCGGTTTTCGGCGATTGAGCGGTTGGCGGCTTCGCCCATTGCAACCGACCACAAGCCGTCTTCGAGTGTCACCAGCGGCGGAGTGTTGTTGCGGATCGCGTACGCAAAGTCCACGTGCTCGAGATAGCTGGCTCCGTGATGTAGACCCGTGTGGCGGATGTCCTCGTTGGTGATCGACCTCGTCTCCACCTGTCCGATATCGGGCCATCCCTCACCACTGCGGATGCCCACGTGCAGCTCTGACGTGGGGACGCGGGCATCGAGCTTGCCGACATCGCCGACTACCGAGATCTCTTCCTGGTCCTTTGTTGCCTCGGCAAACATGCAGAGGTCGAGCATGGCGCGGACGCCGTCCGGGTAGTCGACGGTCACGTACGCGTTGTCCAGGATGTCACTGCGTTCACCGTCGTAGATTTCGTCGAGGTGGTTCACGGATTGGCCACCGGAGGCATAGACCTGCACCGGTCGCTGTCCGATGATGAGATTCATCAGGTCGAAGTAGTGGCACGTCTTCTCGACGAGGGTGCCGCCCGTGTTCTTGCTGAACCGATTCCAGTCTCCGATCTTTTCCAGGAAGGGGAAGCGGTGCTCGCGGATCGTCACCATCTTCACGTCGCCAGCGACCCCGGCGTGCGCCTCATTGATCAGTGCCTGAACGGCGGGCATGTATCGATATTCGAGTCCGACCCAGACGACCCCGGGGTACCCGTCGGCCAGTTCGATCATGGTCTTGCAGTCAGCCGTGGTCGTTGCCAACGGCTTCTCGCAGATCACGTGTTTGCCTGTTGCCAACACGTCGCGCATCACGTCGAGGTGGGTGAAGTTTGGCGTGGCTACGACCACGGCGTCGATGCTGTCGTCGGCCAGGAGGTCGTGATGGTTGGTGTAGACGCTCGTGCCGACACCAGCAGCGGCGAGTCCAGCGTCTCGGGAGCCGGCGTCCGGATCGGCGATTGCCGTCACGCTCGTATCGTCCAAGGCGAGCACGTTGAGGATGTGTTCGACCCCCATCATGCCGGTGCCGATCACGCCGTAACGCAGGAGGAGCTCGTCTGTCATCGGCTCAGCGTACACGCCCCGTTCTTCACGCAGATTTCCGGACCTTGGTCCATCGTTGCGCCGCGGCGGGCTGCACTACGCTGCGATGATGAACACTTCCCTGGTCAACCGAGAACCCCGTCAGCTTGGGCCCGGTGGCCCCACGGTCGGGGCGTTCGGATATGGCACGTGGCGGCTGACGGCAGATGATGTCGCGGCAAATCAGCACATCCTCGAAACCGCACTCGACACCGGCATGAACCTCATCGACACCGCCGATGTGTACGGGCTGGACCATGGCGGCACGGGGTTCGGTCAGAACGAGGAACGCATCGGCAACGTGCTCGTCGCGGCCCCTCATCTGCGGGAACGGATGGTTCTCGCCACCAAGGGCGGAATCATGCCGCCGATTCCGTATGACTCGAGTCCCGAGTACATCCGATCCGCGATCGACGCGTCATTGCGCCGTCTCAGGGTTGAGCACATCGATTTGTGGCAGATCCATCGGCCCGACATGTTCACCCACCCCGCCGAGCTGGCCGAGGTGCTCGAAGAGCAGCGAATCGCCGGGAAGATCGGCATGGTCGGGGTCAGCAACTTCACAGTTGATCAATACGACGCACTCGCCGCCCATCTCGATATGCCGATCGTCTCGACCCAACCCGAGTTCTCCGTTGCGACACTTGTGCCAATGCGAGACGGCATGCTCGATCGGGCGATGCGAGACGGCGTCGTTCCACTCGCATGGAGTCCCTTGGCGGGCGGACGCCTGATCAGCGGGGAAGACGTTCGGCCCGAGTTGATCTCCGTGATCGACGAGCTCGCAGAGCGGGAGAACACTGATCGCGCCACTATCGCCTACGCATTTATCTTGGCCCATCCGAGCCGGCCGGTCACGTTGATCGGCACGCAGACCCCTGCGCGAATCGCGGATGCGCCCAAGGCGTTCGATGTCCACCTTGACCGCACCGATGTCTATCGGATCGTGGTCGCCAGTGAAGGAGTGCCCCTGCCATGAGCGAGTCGGTGGAGATCAGTTGGTTCAGCGCGTTGTGCGATGATGACTATGAGTTCCTTGGTGTGCCTGATCCCTCGCTGCAGAGCTCGTGGGCACACTGCTCGAACATCGTGAAGACGGCCGATCGCCTCGGCTTCGACAACGTGTTGTTGCCGTCGGGATACACGTTGGGTATCGACTCGACCGCGTTCGCAGCGGGTATCGCCACCCACACCGAACAGATACAGCTCCTGCTGGCCGTCCGGATGGGTGAGATGTGGTTGCCGCAGCTTGCTCGCCAGCTGGCCACGATCGATCAGATGGCGGGGGGCCGGTTGACGGTCAACATCATCTCGAGCGACATCCCTGGTTCGCCGCTGGAGAGCGAACCTCGTTACCAACGCACCCGCGAGTGGATGGACGTCCTTCGCCAACTACTCAACGGCGAGTCGATCGACTTCCACGGCGACTTCGTGAACCTGACGCTCGACCCACCCCGAATTCGCACCGTCAGCGGAAAATGCCCACCGTTCTACTTCGGGGGCTTCAGCGAGCCGGCCAAGGAGACCGCGGCCGAACATGCCGATGTCTTTCTCACCTGGCCCGACACCGTCGCGGGCGTGGCGGAAACCGTTACCGACATGAAGGCCCGGGCGGAACGTTTCGGTCGAGAGATGAACTATGGCCTACGAGCGCATGTGATCGTCCGAGAAACCGAGGACGAGGCCCGGGCCGCCGCGGATCGCCTGCTGAGCAAGCTCGACGACGACAAGGGGGAGGAGATACGCCAGAAGTCCCTCGACACGGCCAGCGCCGGCGTCGCTCGCCAGAACGAACTACGCAACGCGGCCTCGGGCGACGGTTTCGTCGAGGAGAACCTCTGGACCGGAGTCGGTCGAGCCCGCAGCGGCGCGGGCGCGGCGATCGTTGGTGACCCCGACCAGGTGCTCGCGAAACTGAAGGCGTATCAAGCGATCGGGGTCGGTGCGTTCATTCTTTCCGGCTACACCCACGCCGCGGAGGCCGATCTGTTCGCCCGCCATGTGCTGCCGAACATCGACCACGGTCCGCTCTATGAAGGGTCATCAACATGAGCATCGACTTCGGAGACGACTTCTTCTTCGGCACCGCTACCTCCTCGTTCCAGATCGAAGGGCGGTCTCCCATCATCCCGCAGGGCGAGAGCATCTGGGATTCGTTCTGCGCACTTCCCGGTCGAGTCTCCGACCGCTCCAACGGCTTGATCGCCTGCAATCACGTCGAACGGTACGCCGAAGACGTGGCGCTGATGAAGAAGCTGAACATGGGCGTCTATCGCTTCTCGGTGGCCTGGCCAAAGGTGATCCCGAACGGCCGCGGTGTGGTGAGTCCAGCCGGTCTCGACTTCTACGACCGCCTGGTTGATGAGTTGCTTGCCGCCGACATCGTCCCGTTCCCCACCCTCTACCACTGGGATCTTCCCCAGGCGTTGGACGACGACGGCGGCTGGATGATGCGCGAGACCGCCGAAGCGTTCGCCGACTACACGACCGCCGTTGTGGAGCGACTCGGTGACCGAATCAGCACCTGGATGACCTTCAACGAGCCGTACGTGTCGGCCGCACTGGGCTACGTCACCGGTGAGCATGCTCCCGGTCATCGAAGTCTGGATGCCGGCCTCGCGGTGGCTCACCACTTGTTGGTGGCGCATGGCATGGGAATGGAGCGGATCCGCGCGGCGGCCCCGAATGCTGAAGCCGGAATCGTCCTGAACTTCACACCGGCAAAGCCGGCCACCAAGGCGCCCGCCGATGTCGCGGCCGCAGACATCCGCAATGCATGGGAGAACGAGTGGTACATCGGCCCGATCATGGGCAAGGGATACCCCGAGCGCGCGGTCGAGGCACTGGGCTGGAACCGAGTGATCGATGTTCGGGACGGCGACATGGAACTCATCGCCGCGCCGATCGATGTACTTGGTGTCAACTACTACTCGCGTTCGGTCGTGTCCGCGGTGGGCCAAACGCAACCACTCAGCCATCAGCGAACCGAGATGGGGTGGGAGGTTCATCCCGAGTCGATGCGGGCGTTGCTGGTCTGGATCCACGAGAACTACGCGCCGCCGAAGATCGTCATCACCGAGAACGGTGCGGCGATGCCCGACACGCAGGTCGCTGGTGGGCGTATCAATGACACGGACCGAATCGACTACCTGCGTCGTCACCTTCACGCCGTGCACGCGGCGAAAGAGGCGGGCGTGCCGATGGCCGGCTACCTGGCGTGGTCGCTGATGGACAACTTCGAATGGGCACACGGCTACACGAAGAAGTTCGGTCTGGTCGAGATTGAGGAGCGCACGCTCAATCGCAAGCCGAAGGCGAGCGCGTTGTGGTTTGCCGAGGTCGCGCGAACCGGCGTCGTCCCCGACGCCTGAGCATCGATTCGAGTATTGCCAAATAGGTAAGTCATTACTAACGTGTTTTCCAATGGATCCGTTGGAGGCAATTTCTGAACCTCGGCGGCGCGAGCTGTTGGCTCGAATGAGCGAGCTGGGCGAGTGCGCGGTGGGCCAACTGGCCGAGACGGTTGAGGTCACTCGCCCCGCCGTGTCGCAACACCTGCGCGTGTTGCTCGAGGCGGGAGTCGTGACGGAGCGTCGCAGTGGCCGGCATCGGCTCTATCGCATCGATCCCGATGGTCTGGCCCGAGCGCGGGCCGCAATCGAGGTCTTCATCGTCAACGAGTTGGACGATCTTGAATCCGCGGCCCGCCAACGATCTGCATCAACACCGAAAACCAAGGAGCACAACCATGGCTGACCCGATCACGATCGAGCGTCTGATCGACGCAACCCCGGACGAGGCGTTTGCCATGTTCACAGAACCGGAACGTTTGCGCCGGTGGCACACCGTGAGTGCCGCGGTCGACCTTCGCGTCGGCGGTGACTATCGCTTCACAGTCGTTCCCGGCAACGTGGCTGTGGGGACATTTACGGAGATTGATCCCGGTCGCCGCGTCGTACTCACATGGGATTGGGCCGGCCAGGATCCGCTCGGTTCAACGGTCACGGTGGATTTCGAGCCGCAGGGTGCGCAGACATTGGTGCGACTCACCCATGAGGGTCTGGACGAGGAGCACGGTACAGGGCATGCGGAGGGTTGGAATCACTACGCCGATCGTCTCGTTGTCGCGGCCTCGACAGGGGATGCCGGCGACGATCCGTGGATGATGGGTCGCGAGGAGTACGACCCGCTGTCGGCGGCTGAGGCCAGTTGGGCGATTTGCCAGGGGGTCATGCGGCAGTTGACGCCGGAGACGCGCGAGCTCCCGACGCCGTGCTCGGCGTTCACTGTGCATGAGCTCGTTGAACATCTCATGGGCAGCATGCGGGCCCTCGGGGGTATGGCCGGAGCGGAGGTCCCGGAGTCGATCGAGGCCAGCAGTGCGGAGGACTACATCGCCCAAGCTTCCGAACTCGCGCTCGCCGCGTGGCGCGATCGGGGCGTGGAGGGTGAGGTTCCGTTTGGCGACGGCAACGCACCGGCCACCGTGCCGGTGGGTATTCTCAGCCTCGAGTTTCTGATCCATGCGTGGGATTTCGCAACGGCCATCGGTGCTCCGGTGTCGTCACCCGCCCCGCTGACCGCGTTCGTTCAAGAGCTTGGGGCGATGATCATTCAGCCGGACAACCGCGGCGAAGGAAAAGGATTCGCCGAGGAGACCACGACGTCCAGCGACGACCCACTCGTCCAGCTGATGGCGTTCACCGGCCGCCAGACTTAATCATTGTCATACCCTGCTCGTACTGTCGTTCTTGTCACTTCCCCTGTCGATTGTTACGAGAGAGAAGTGTCATGAATGTAGTGGTGTTGCGAGGAACCATCTCGAGCGAACCACATGAGCGCACCCTGCCGTCCGGTGTGAATGTGCTCAATTGGGACGTCAACTGCGCCGAGGTGCCGGGGTCGGTCCCCGTCCAGTGGGATGACCCACCCAACGCGGCCCTCGCGTTTGGCGACGGCGACGAAGTTGTCGTGAGCGGCGTCGTCCGTCGACGGTTCTTCCGCGCGGGTGGCATCACGGCCAGCCGCACCGAAGTGCTTGCGGATCGCGCCGCCAAACCAACACAGAAGGTTGCGGTCCGGCGTCTTCTCGACTCCGCCACGGAGCATCTGGCCGACTGACATCGACCGCGGTCGTGCTGGCCGAGTACGTTGCTGGCATGACTCTGGTCGATGAACTTGCCGCGGTCGTTGGTGCGGTCGGTGTTGTTCCTGCGGATAACACCGACCAGTACCTGAACGATTGGACGGCGAAATACGACGGCCCCGCGCTGGCGGTCGTGCGCCCTTCCTCGACCGACGAGGTCGCTCGGGTTGTTCGCATGTGTCACGAGAACGGGATCGCAGTCGTCCCCCAGGGCGGCAACACCGGGCTGTGTGGAGGTGCGACACCACTGGCGGCGGATCATCCGGAGGCGCGCGACTGCATTGTGCTGTCGCTGTCAAGGATGAACACCATCGAGTCGATCAACAACGCGCGAGCGACTATCAGCACCGAAGCCGGCGTGACCGTTCAGGCGCTTCAGGAAGCCGCCGCGGCCGAAGGGCTGCTCTTCGCTCCGGACTGGGGCGCGCGCGGCACAGCGCAGATCGGCGGTGGGATCTCGACCAACGCGGGCGGGCTGAACGTTCTGCGGTGGGGAGGCATGCGCGAACAGATCCTCGGGCTGGAGGTGGTGTTGCCCGACGGCCGCATCTTCGACGGCATGCGATCACTTCGCAAGGACAGCACAGGGTTCGACGCGAAGCAGCTCTTCGTTGGGACCGAGGGGACGATGGGGATCGTGACCCGCGCCGTGTTCAAACTTCACCCCTTGCCCAAGGAGCACCTGACAGCGTTCGTCGCGCTGCCCGACCTTGATGCGTTGATGCCGCTGTTCGCCCACGCCCGAGCCGAGAGCAGCGGGCTGGTCAGTGCCTTCGAGCTAATGCCGGAGGAAGGCGTGCAGCGGGTGTTGGCGAACGCTCCCCAGGCACAACGACCGCTTCAGCCCCCGAGCGAGTGGTACGTACTACTGCGGCTGTCTGGCGGTGATGATGTCGAAGACACGATGAACCATGTGCTGGCGTCAGCCGCGGAGGACGGGATGATCACCGATGCGGCGGTGGCCGTCACAACCGAACAGGACACGAATCTGTGGTTCATTCGAGATGAGGTGCCACCGATCTTCACGTTCGACGAGCGCGGGAGGCGGCACAAGTTCGACATGGCGATTCCCATAGACGCAGTCCTCGACTTCTTCGCGGAGGCTGGTCGGGTTGTTGACGCGCTCGTTCCGGGAACGCTCACCTTCGGCTTCGGCCATGTTGGGGACGGCAACCTGCATTTCAACATCTATCCCGGCCCCGACTGTCTGGTCGATGACTATGACGTGAAGGGGCCGGAGCTCGAGCGGGCAATCGACGAGCTCACGTGGCGGTTCAACGGCACGATCTCGGCCGAGCACGGCGTGGGACAGGCGATGCGACCCCGGCTGGCTGATCAGAAGAGTGACGTCGAGCTCGACCTGATGCGAGCAGTGAAGACGGCGATCGACCCCAAGGGCATCATGAATCCGGGCAAGGTCATACCCGCATGAAGCTGACCCAGCGGACGCAGGCCCAGATGGACTCGCCCATCGGCGCGATGGCACACCTGCTCGATCAGATACCCGCGGACAAACCACTGTTGGACCTGTCCCAGGGTGCGCCGGGGTTTCCTCCCGCACCCGAGGTCGTAGCGCGGATCGCCGAAGTTGCGGTCGACCCGGCCGGGGCCAGATACGCACCTCTGCTCGGGTTGCCCCCGCTACGCGAGGCCTTCGCGGCTGACATCCATGCGGCCTACGGAGGTGATGTCGAGCCCTACGACGTGTGCATAACTGCGGGCTGCAATCAGGCGTTCTGCGTCGTCACCTCCGCCCTGGCTGAACCGGGCGATGAGATCATCCTCACGCTCCCGTACTACTTCAATCACGACATGTGGTTGGGGCTCGACGGCGTGAAGGCTCGGTACCTCGACCCCGGTGACGCCGTTGTCCCGAGTGTCGCTGCAGCGGAGGAGCTGATCAACGACAAGACCCGGGCGATTGTTCTGGTGACGCCCGGCAACCCAACCGGCCAGACGCTCGAGCCCGAGCTGTTGCAGGAGTTCGCGGACATGGCCGAACGCCGCGACATTGTCTTGATCGTCGATGAGACGTATCGCTCGTTCGTTCCGGGGGACGAGCCGCCGCATCGGCTCTTCGAGCGCCTGACGTGGCGCGATCATGTCGTGTCGCTCCACTCGTTCTCCAAGGACCTGGCGATCCCCGGCCATCGGGTCGGGGCGATCATCGCCCACCCCGACCTGCTGCGGGAAGCGGCGAAACTCATCGACTGCATCTCCATCTGTGCTCCACGCGTCGGACAGGAAGCGGCGCTCGCGGGTATCAGGGAGGCGACCGAGTGGAGAGCAGCGAAGATCGAGGAGATCGCGGCGAAGCAGCGCGTGTTCGAAGAGGTCATGGCGTCGAAGCCCGGCGGTTTCGAACTCCTCGCCGCCGGTGCGTATTACGGCTGGGTGCGGCATCCTTTCGAGGCCTCCAGCCAGGACGTCGTCCGCCGTCTCCTGCTCGAACAGGGAGTGCTGACCATTCCCGGGGACGCGTTCGGACCGGCCGACCCGGGGTGTATTCGGTTCAGCTTCGCGAACGCCGATATTGATCGTCTTGGTGAACTCGCCGATCGGCTGAAAGCGATTGCTTCATGAGCGCCAGCAATCCCGGACCGAATTGGTATCCCGATCCGATGGGTCGTCACGAGTACCGCTACTGGGACGGTTCAGCGTGGACCGAGCAGGTTTCTTCCCACGGGCGCGCGTCGGTCGATTCACTCGACGCTGATGCAAAGACGGTGGCGGGTCAGCAGGCTCCGCCTCAGGTGCAGCAACAGGTCGACAAACACATGGAACAGGCGGAGAAGAGGGGTGCCCCGCCCTCGCCCGTCGCGGCAACCGGCGGCACCGCTCTGCTCGACCAGCCGGTGCTCGTTGTCAACCAGAAGTGGAAGCTGATCGAGGTCAACACGGAGTTTGCGATCTACGACCCCACCGGTGCCCAGATCGGCTCGGTCCGACAGGTCGGGCAGAGCAGGATGAAGAAGGTGGTGCGGTTCTTCGGTGACCTCGACCAGTACTTCACGCACAAGTATCAGGTGGTTGATGCAGCTGGTCAGGTGCAACTGCTCATCACCCGTCCGGCCAAGTTCGTGAAGTCCCGAGTGATCGTTCAGGATGCGGTTGGCGCCGAGGTCGGCCAGATCGTTCAGCAGAATGTGTTTGGCAAGATCCGATTCGGTTTTGTGGTGAATGGTCAGACCATCGGTGGGATCTTCGCGGAGAACTGGCGAGCCTGGAACTTCTCGATCAAGGACGCGAACGACGTCGAGGTGGCCCGGATCACGAAGACGTTCGAAGGGCTCCTGAAGACGGCGTTCACCACGGCGGACAACTATGTCCTCCAGGTGCATCATCCGCTTCTCGATCCCCTGCGCCAGATGGTCTACGCCTCTGCGGTCACCGTTGACACGGCGCTCAAACAAGACGCGCGCGGCCTGGGTTCAGGCGGCATCGGCGACTTCCTGGGCAACTAGCCGCCCACCACTCAACGTGAGAGGGGTCTGACCCCTTCTTCACCAAAGGGGTCAGACCCCTTTGGTGAAAGTCTTGCAATTTCAATCTCTAGCGGCTTTTTCCGTCGCGAAGGGGTCTGACCCCTTGTTCGCGCGGTTAGTGGTTGGCTAGGGCCTTGGCTTGTGTCCAGACGGCGGGTTCCAGCTCCACGGTAGTTGGACCGGAAGCGCTCGGGCCGCGGCCGGCGCCGGGGAGCCGAGCGCCGGGCTGTGCGTTGACGACGTCGGCCAACGCTTCGACCCGGTCCCAGAAACCATCGCCGCTGAACGAATTGGGGTCGATGAGCAAATAGAACTGCCCGATGTCGTGGTGCGGGCCCTCCGGCGCCTTCAACGGCGGGATCTCGACACTCGATCGCGACCCGGTCAGAGCTGACGCGAGCACTTCGACCATGAGCCCGAGCCCGTATCCCTTGTAGCCACCGGCCGACAGCATCGAACCCTTCAGCGCTTCGTTCGGATCGGTCGTGTCGTTGCCGTCCGCATCAACGGCCCAGCCCAGTGGGATTGGTTCACCGGCGGCCGCGGCCATGGTGATCTTGCCGAGTGCGATGGCACTGGTGCTGTAGTCGAACTGGAAGGCGACGCCACCGCCCCGCGCCGGGACTGCCATGGCCATGGGGTTCGTGCCGAGCATTGGCGTGGAACCGCCGGGAGGGGACACTCGCGCACTCGAGTTGGTGGCGCCGATCGCCAACAGACCAACATCGGCGAGTTGCTCCGTGAAGTACCCAAGCGAGGTGCAGGTGTGGCTGTGTTCGATCGAGAAGCCGCAGGTGCCGTTGGCGCGAGCTGCGGCGACCGCAGTGTCGAAACCTGCCTTGAAGGCCCATTGTGCAAAGCCGAACTTCGCATCCACTCGCACGGTGCCGGGGTTTTCGTGGATGACCTCGGGCTCGACATCCCCAAAGACCCGTCCCGTTTCGAGCTGTGTGCAGTAGCTCTCGAGATAGTAGAGCCCACAGATTCGATTGCCATTGGCTTCGGCAACGCGCACCGCGAGCGCAACACTCGCCGCCGTGCTTGTTGTTGCCCCGTGCGCTTCCAATGCCGCAGCACTTACGGTCTCGATCTCGTCCAGCTCAACAGTTTCCATGCCGGGACCTTAGCGAGCAGCCGTCGCCAACCTCGCACTCGTCATCAGCAGCACGAGCCCAACGATCTGTACCGCCAGGATGTTTCGGAATGCAGTGATCAGGGTGTACTTCCACACGATCAGCGGCAGCAGCATCAGCGCGAACGCTCCCAGACCGGCGAGCCAACCAGGGACGGGATCGGGCAGCGCCCGAAGGTATTGCAGCGCCAGAACCCCCAACGCCGCGGGAAGAGCGACGGCGAATCGCAGGTCCACGTCCCCGAGTAGCACCAACAAGAGGATGACAAGGCTGATGATCAGCCCACCCGAAGCGATCTCGACGTCAGGGTTGTACAGCGCCAGAACGATCGTCGACGCCGCCAAAAGTCCAATGGCCACGCCGAATTCTCCGATTGGTCGAAACTCCGAGAATGGAGGGTCCCAGCTGTCATCGCTGGATCGTCGGTTGTCCTCGGTCAGAAGCAGCACGCTGACGCCCATACCGAGGAGCACGACGACGACCCGCAGGGCCCGCACATATCGCCGGTCGGGCGGCACCCAGTTTGGGTGAGCCGCCATTCCCGTTGTCATTGGTGACTCTCAGACCAGTCGGTCGGCCAGTTCGTCGAGCGAAGTACATCCGACCTGATACATCGTGTTGATGAGGCCATCCTGCAGGATCTCATAGGTGTGTGAAGGTCCGGCGTCGCCCAGTGCGCCCAGGCCGAACATGAAGGCGCGGCCGCAGAACACCATGCTCGCTCCTAAGGCGATCGCACGAGCGACGTCAAGTCCGTCGCGCACGCCACTATCGAACAACACCGGCACATCGGAGCCGACCTCGGCAACTATTGGGGCGAGCGCATCGATGCCGGCGACCGTGCCATTGAGCTGGCGCGCGCCGTGGTTCGAGACCTGGACTGCATCAGCGCCTAGTTCAACACATCGCCGCGCGCCTTCGGGCGAGAGGATTCCCTTCACGACCAGTGGCCCTTCCCACTGTTCTCGCACTGCGGTCAGGTACTCGGCGGAGAGGGTGTTGCCGAGGCTTGTGGTCGCGAAGCCCGCGACCGTCTTCATCGATTTGGTCTCTGGGTAGTCCTCGATCGTCCGGAAGCGAGGCATGCCGCGGCGGAGGAGTGCCATGGTCCATGCGGGACGAAGCGCCGTCTGCGTAATGAGCTTCGGTCCGATCGCCAGGGGCACGCGCACGTGCGCCTTGCGTTGCCGTTCTCGTCTGCTCGGCCACGGCACGTCCGCCGTGACGACGAGCGTGGTGAACCCCGACTTCGCCGCTCGGTCGATGATGTCCCGCCGCAGGTTCTCCTGCTTCGGTGGGTAGAGCTGGAACCAACCCATGCCATCGGCGGCTGGTCCGGCGACCTCTGGCTTCTCGGTGGCGACGGTGCTGAGCGTGTAGGGGATGCGATGTTTCGCCGCGGCGGCAGCGAGAGCGGCATCGGCGCCCGGCCACATGAGGCTGGTGAGTCCAACCGGCGCGATTCCGAACGGGGCGTCGTATGTGACGCCGAACAACTCGGTGGATGTCGACGGGTTGATTTCACCTTTGAGGAACTCGGGGAGGAAGCGAATCTTGCGCAT
>SHLQ01000213.1 GCA_004282895.1 Acidimicrobiales bacterium | reverse complement strand
GGGGCACCCGCCTCTCAGGCAAAGGTGATCGCAGAATGCGGCCACCTTCAGGCGATTGACGGTGCCCTTTCATGGCCTCTTGTGGTGGCGTTGGTCGGCGACTTCGGTGCTTCGTTGCACGGCTCGCGTGAACGGTCTCGTCGCCGCGCCGTTGTTGGGAACCACCCTCCCCGTACCCCTCCCGCAAAGTGTGCAGACCGGGTGCATAGTTGACATGCGTTCGGGAACATCCCTGACAGGTTGTTCTTGGAGGTGTGTGGTGCCTTGGCGGGAGTCGTCGGTTGTGTCGGAACGTTTGGAGTTTGTGAGGTTGGTTTCTGAGGGGGTGGTATCGGTGGCGGAGTTGTGTCGCCGGTTCGGGATCTCTCGTCAGACCGGGTATGTGTGGTTGCGCCGATATCAACAGGAGGGGGAAGCGGGGTTGGTGGACCGGTCACGGCGGCCTCGGTCGCACCCGGAGCAGACTCCTGAGGCAATGGTGGGGTTGGTGTGTTCGGTCAGGAGAGCTCACCGTGCTTGGGGTGGTCGCAAGATACGAGGGTTCTTGTTGCGGCAGGGTCATACCGGAGTGCCCGCCGCGTCGACTATTACCCAGATCCTGCGTCGGAACGGGTTAGTGAGTGAACCAGTTCGGGTCCAGCGGGACTTCGTTCGTTTCGAGGCCGAAGCTCCCAATCGACTGTGGCAGATGGACTTCAAAGGATGGGTGACGGTCCGGACCGGTCAACGGGTCCATCCTTTTGGGGTCTTGGATGATCACTCCCGATACAACCTGTGTCTCCAAGCCTCAGCTAACCAGCAGACCCCTACCGTGGCGGGCTATCTCACTGGTGTGTTCAACCGTTACGGGCTCCCCGACCGCATGCTGATGGACAACGGGTCACCGTGGGGGCACACCCGCGGGTATCCCTGGACTCCCCTCACTGTGTGGTTGGCCGATCTCGGGATAGGTATCAGTCACATTCGACCGTTTCATCCCCAAACCCAGGGCAAAGAGGAACGGTTCCACAGGACCCTCGATCTTGAAGTCCTCACCGAGCATCCCATCTGGGATAGCGCTACCCAACTCCAGGACGCCTTCGATGATTTCCGTCGCCTCTACAACCATCACCGACCCCACGAAGCACTCGGAGAGACCATCGTTCCCGCCGACCGCTACCAACCCTCAACTCGTCAGTTCCCCACCCAACTCCCACCAATCACCTATCCGCCAGGCACTCAGGTCCGGAAAGTCTCATCTGATGCCCGCTTCTCGTTTCAGGGTCACACCTATCGAGCCGGCAAACCATTCCGCGGCAAACCCATCGGACTCCGATCCACCACAACCCCCGGCACCTGGAACGTCTACTACCGCAACCACCACATCAAAACCATCACCACAATTGTGTAAGGCATGTATCCGAACACCTGTCAGGCATCAATCCGGTCTTGACACTTTCGGCGGGGGGAAACTGAGCTAGGTGGGGATAAGCGCCGCATCGAGATCGGCGATGAGGTCGGCGGGTGACTCCAGTCCGACCGACAGCCGGAGTAAGCCAGGCGGTGCGAGGGGGTTGACGCTGGCCCGGTGCTCGACCACCGACTCGACGCCCCCGAGCGACGTCGCCCGTCGAAAGACCTCGAACCGCGTCGCTGCCTCGGCCGCCTCTTCATACGACGAGAGCTCGAACGAGACGATGGCGCCGAATTGGCTCATCTGACGAGCCGCCACCTCATGGCCGGGATGGGTGCCCAGCCCCGGATACCAGACGAGCAGGCCGCGTCCGTCCAGATACTCGGCGAGGGATGCTGCCGTCTCGGATTGACGGGCGATCCGCAGCGGCAGTGTTCGGACGCCACGCAATGTGAGCCACACATCGAGCGATCCCGGGATCGTGCCGTCGATCACCCGGGCCTCCAGCAGCTCGGCGGCACGATTGGAGTCCGCTGTCACAACGACGCCGCCCATGGCATCGGAGTGGCCCCCGATGTACTTCGTCGATGAGTGCACGACGTAGTCGGCGCCCAACGACAGCGGTCGCTGCAACACGGGCGTGGCGAACGTCGAATCGACCACCACGGTTACTCCCCTCGATCCCAAATCGGCCGCCACGGCAGCGACGTCGGTGATGAGGCACTTCGGATTGGAGGGTGTCTCGAGCCAGGCAACGTCTCCAGGGCCGAGGTCGTCGAACGCCTCCACGGCCTGCCACGCTCGCGGCGCGGCCGTCACGTAGCTGCGGGTGCCGTGGTAGACGTCGGCGGGAAGATAGATCCGGGCCGGGTTGAGATACCGCAGTAGGGATGCGATGGCCGCCATTCCGGACGGATACACCACGGCCTCCCCGCCTTCGAGAGCGCCGAGCACCGCTTCGAGCCGTTCGGTCGTTATGTGCTGGTTGCGCCGATAGACGAGCTCGCCCTGCTCGGACCGGTCGTAGGTGGAGGCAACGTGGATGGGCGGCCCGACATCGGCTGCGTCGGGAATCGCATCATCACCATGGAGAGCCTGAGTGAACGGATCCCCGCTCACTCAGACATCAATCGGGGATTGAGCGTGTAAGTACCCATCACCGACGCCTCGGCCAGCACGTGCCCATCGATGGCGGCTCGCACGTCTGCACCGGTGAAGTCCCCATCGACATCGCAGGTGGCCACATCGAGGGCGTACAACGTGAACACATACTCGTGGATGAGCGAGTCGTTCCAGGGCGGACAGGGCCCGTCGTACCCGAAGTAGAGACCTTCCATATCCGGATCGCCGGTGAACCAACCGGTGTAATCGTTGAGTCCCTGACGGGTATCGCCGGGTCCGGCAGGACCCTCCTTGCCGCGGGGGACGACGCCGTCGGAGAACCCGCCCTCGCCGAGCATCCGCACCGACTGATCGAGATCGACGAGCACCCAGTGGAAGAAATCGGTCCGGGGCAGCTCGGCCGGAACCTCGCGACCTTCCTGATTGACGTCCTCGCCCGACGTCGGCACCACCCGGTCCCAGCACAGGATGGCGAATGATTGCGTTCCCTCGGGCACATCATCCCAACTCAACGCGGGGTTGCGATTGGGTGCGAACGTAGCGTGCGTGTCCGGGTCGGGGATGCAGAATGCGTACTGGGACGGGATCGGCTGCCCCTCTTCAATGCCTGCGACTGTGAGCTTCACGGCACCACCTCCTCGTGCTCCAGCCTAGGTAGTTGGCTCCTCGCCGGCTTCGGGCAGCGCACAGCGCACAGCGAAGTACCATTGCTCCCCCATGTCCGCCTCCTCCTTCCGCAACGTCGCGCTCATCGCGCACGTCGACCATGGCAAGACCACCCTGGTCGACGCCATGCTGTCCTCGACCGGCGTCTTCGCCTCCCATGAGGCGCGGGTCGACCGCGTCATGGACTCGAACGATCAGGAGCGCGAGCGGGGCATCACCATCCTCGCCAAAGCGGCGTCGGTCGAATGGAAAGGCACCCGCATCAACCTGGTGGACACACCAGGACATGCCGACTTCGGCGGCGAGGTGGAACGGGCACTCGCCATGGTCGATGGCGTACTGCTACTGGTCGATGCGGCTGAAGGACCGATGCCGCAGACCCGCTACGTGCTCTCCAAGACGCTCGGCCTCCACCTTCCCTCGGTGGTGGTGGTCAACAAGGTCGACCGTCCGGACTCACGCCTCGACGAGGTGGTCGACGAGATCTACCAGTTGTTCTTCGACCTGGAAGCCGACGACCACCACATCGAGTTCCCGATCATCTCCACCGTCGCCCGCGAAGGCCGGGCGTTGGCCGGAATCGGGGTACCCGACGATGACGCCGATCTCTCACCCCTCCTCGACGCCATCGTGGGGACGATCCCTGCCCCATCGGGTGATCCCGACGCGCCACTGCAGGCGATCGTCACCAACCTGGACGCCTCCGACTATCTCGGCCGCCTCGCCATCGGACGGGTCATCCAGGGCACGATGCGGGCGGGCGATCAGGTGGCGCTCTGCCACGCCCACGAGGAGGAGCCTCCGCTCAAGCGCAAGCTGACGAGCTTGCTCGGCTTCACCGGCCTGGAGCGCACCGTCGTCAACGAGCGAGCCGCAGGCGACCTGTTCGTCCTGGCCGGGTTTCCCGAGGTGGAGATTGGCGACACGATCGCCGACGTGAACGATCCGCAACCATTGCCGCGACTTTCGGTCGACGAGCCGGTGTTGCGTATGACGTTCGGGGTCAACACCTCTCCCCTGGCGGGCCGGGACGGGAAGTTCCTCACCTCCCGCCAGATCAAAGACCGCCTCGAGCGGGAAGTGCTCGGAAACGTTTCTATCCGCATCGGCGCCACCTCCTCTCCGGAGATCATCGAGGTATCCGGCCGTGGTGAGCTCCAGCTGGCGGTGCTCATCGAATCGATGCGCCGGGAGGGTTTCGAGCTGCAGGTGAGCAGGCCCGAAGTCATCATCCGTGAAATAGACGGCACGCCGCACGAGCCGCTCGAGCGGGCCGTGGTTGACGTGCCCGACGACTATGTCGGGACGGTGACCCAGGCCGCCGCTCCCCGCAAAGGAAAGGTGACCGACCTCCGGCCGGGTGACACCGGCCGCACGGTGATCACCCTCGAGGCCCCCGCCCGGGGGTTGCTCGGGTTCCGCTCCCTCCTCATGACCTCAACCCGAGGCACCGCCCTCATCCACCAGCAGCACGCCGGGTGGATGCCGTGGGCAGGCGACCTCCCCCACCGGGTCGGAGGCGCTATCACCTCGGACCGGCAGGGCGCATCGACCGGATTCGCCCTCGACAATCTTCAGAAACGGGGCGAGATGTTCATCGGGCCCGGCACCGACGTCTACGAGGGCATGATCATCGGGGAGGCCTCACGCGGCGAAGAGATGACGGTCAACGCCACGAAGGGCAAACAGCTCACGAACATCCGGACCCATGCCTCAGACGAAGCCATCAAGCTGAAGCCGCCACGCATCCACACCCTCGAAACGGCGATCGAATGGATCTCCGACGACGAGCTGGTCGAGGTGACTCCAGAAGCCATCCGGGTCCGCAAACGCTTCCTCACCGAGAGCGACCGCAAGCGGGAGAAGACGCGCGCCAAGTCGAGGGCGTAAGACACCCG
>SHLQ01000212.1 GCA_004282895.1 Acidimicrobiales bacterium | reverse complement strand
CTCACTTTCTACAAGGTTGAGCCCAACCTTGTACCTAATGAGGCCCGACCCCAGCTCGCGCTGACCCGGCTCCCCCTAGTGTCTGTATACGCACGACCGCCGGCTCCGCCGTGGAGGGGCAACTTGCTGCGGAAGTTGCCCATGTCGACTTGGAGACCGATGTCGGGCGCCGTCCCAACATGTGATCGCGTGAGGGGCCGGACTCGCGCCCGGAGTTTCGACAAAGTCGAAATCTCCAAGGAACCCGAAGGGTTCCCGGAGGCCCATGAGTGCTTCCGCGGATGTCGAGCGGAAGTCTCGACAAATCACTCAGCGGCGTCGGCCAGGGTTTCGCTGAGGGTGGGATGTACGAAGAGGGTTTCGCGGAGGTCGGCGACGGTGAGGCGGTTCGTGACGCAGAGGGCGATGATGGAGATGAGCTCGGCGGCGTGACGGCCGACGATCGATCCACCAAGGATGACGCCGGTGGCAGGATCGGAGATGAGTTTCACGAACCCTCGGGTGTCGTCGTTGATGAGCGCTTTGGCGGCCGAGGAAAACGGCACCTTGGTGACGCGTACCTTGCGACCCTCGGCGAAGGCTTCGATTTGTGAGAGGCCCACGTCGGCGATTTCCGGCTCGGTAAAGATGGCCGAGGCGGCATGGTTGTAGCTGATGTGGCGATGGGCGTCGTGCTGTTGCACCCCCATCATGTGTTCGACGATCTTTCGGCCCTGCATGGTCGACACCGATGACAGTGGGAGTTTGCCGGAGAGGTCGCCGGCCACGTAGATGTGGTGCACGTTGGACTGGCCGAAGTCGTTGATCGGCACGTAGCCCCATTCGGACTCGATGCCGGCGGACTCGAGGCCAAGGGAGTCGCTGTTGGGCACGGACCCGATGGCGAGCAGGGCGTGCGAGCTTTCCACGATTCGTCCGTCATCACATTTGACGACGACACCCTCTGAGGTGCGTTCAATGGCTGTTGACCGCGCTCCCTTGAGCAGCTTGACGCCGCGGTCGATGAAGTTCTGTTCGAGCTCGTACGCGACCTCAGGGTCCTTGTCGGGCAGTACGTGTTGGCGGCTCACGATCAGTGAAACCTTCGAACCAAGCGACGTGAACATGTGGACGAACTCCACGCCGGTCACACCGGAACCGATGACGGTCAGATGTTCAGGGATCTCGGGTGGCGGATAGGCCTGACGAGTGGTGAGGATGCGATCGCCGTCGGGGGAACACCAATCCGGCACTCGGGGTCGACTGCCGGTGGAGAGCAGGATCGTGTCGGCATGGATGTCCTCCTCCACACCGTCGGCTGTGGTGACACGGACCGTCTTGGGGCTGATGAGCGTGCCGGTGCCCTGGATGACACGTACGTTCTGACTGGACAGCAGATCGGAGATGTTCGATTCGAGATGGCTCGTGATGCTGGCGAGCCGCTCGGAGAGGTTATTGGTGTCGATGGCAGCTTCGACGGTGTTGAGGCCCATGCCCTCACTGCGGGCGAGAAATGCGATCGCTCCGCCGGTCGCAATCATGGCCTTTGAAGGTATGCAGTCCCACAGGTGGGCGGCACCGCCAATGACGTCTCGTTCGATAAGGGTCACGCTGACGCCGAAGCGGGCGGCGTGGGTGGCCGCGGCGATCCCGCCGGGACCACCACCAATAACGACAAAATGCATACGAGACATATCGGCAGACCCTAGCGACTGCCAAGGGATCACAAGAAAAGCGTTCCTGGAGAAAGAATCGCGGAAATCTCCCATCGCTTGCAGTCACCACACCCGCTTTGGCAACTACGCTCCACGGCGTGAACGTCCTCATCGCGCCCCTCTACGTGGTCACCGGTGTGCTGTTCCTGGCGGGAATGGCGAAATTGTTCACCCCGTATGCGACGGCAACGGCGTTGCGCACGATCGGGATTCCGAAACCGCTCCTGGCGGCGCGAACCCTGGGTCTGTCCGAAGTTGTGCTCTGCGCAATCGCCGTGATTTCCGGCAACGCCGTGGCCTGGCTGATCGTCGCGGCCACGTACGCCGCCTTCACGGTATTTGTGCTCTGGGCGCTCCAATCGGACGCCGCTATCGGCTCCTGCGGCTGTTTCGGGCAGGAAGACACACCACCGACCCCCGGGCATGCAGCCTTCAACGCGGCTGCTGCAGCGATCGCTGCTCTGGCCGTCTTCGATCCGGTGGCACTGTCATCGCTTGATGGCCCCGTGATCGAACTTCTGATGCTCGCGATCCTTGTTGCCACCGGAGTCGCGCTCAGCGTCGCCGCTCTCACGATCCTGCCCCGCAACGCCGCCATTGCCGCCGGCACCGTGGTCGACCAGGCACAACCGTTCCGCATGAAGTCGGGGCCCGTGACGTGAGCGTGCGCCTGATCGACCGCGCGGGGTCGGCGATCGCCACCCGCACCTCCCGCCGTGGATTTCTCAATCGCAGCGCGTTGGTCGGTACCGCGCTTGCGGCCGCTCCCAGCGCCTACATCCTGCGACCCGGGACGGCGTATGCCGCGGTATGCAGCTGCAACAACCAGGACTGCAACTGCAACCAGACGTGCTGTGACGGGTACACCGAATTCTGTTGCACGATGACGGGCGAGAACACGTGCCCCACAGGGACGGTTCCCGCCGGATGGTGGAAGGTCGACGGCTCCTCCTTCTGTGTCACGAACGGCGTCCGCGGACCCCGGTATTACCTCGACTGCAACGCCCGGCCGTCCGGACCGTGCAGCCCGAGCGGTGTCACCAAACAGACCGACCTCTGCGATTGCAGCTGTGCCGACGGCGACTGCAACAACCGCAAAGCCTGCTGCACCGCGTTCCGTTATGGGCAATGCAATCAGCAGGTGGCGTGCCTCGGCCCCATCGTCTGCCGGGTGGTCACCTGCACCCCTCCCTGGCAGTTCGACCCCACCTGCACCACAGCCACCGCAACCGACAACAATACGCGGTGGCACCATCGCGAGTGTCTCGAGCGGCCAACACCGACCCGAGGGGCCCTGCCCGCCACCTTCCACAATGGGCGATGGACGCTCGGTTACCGCGTCGGCCGTACGAACACGATCGAAACCATCAGCTTCACCTACGGCCAGGCCGGTGACATCCCCGTCATGGGTGACTGGAACGGCGACGGCACCTACACCGTCGGGGTTGTGCGCGGCAACCAATGGCTGCTTCGAAACGAGAACTCCGCCGGTTTCTCCGACATCAACTTCCGATTCGGGTCGCTTGGCGACATTCCGGTCGTCGGCGACTGGACCGGCAACGGCGTCTTCGGAATCGGTATGCGTCGGCCCAACTCCAACTTGTGGCGACTACGCGACACCCCCAGCGGAGGTCGGGCCCAGCGGACGTTCCGTTTCGGTGCTGCCACTGACGTACCCATCGCGGGCGACTGGAACGGCGACGGTATGTTCGGCATCGGCGTTGTCCGCCCCAAACAACGTGATACAAATCCGAGCGCGTTGTGGCTTCTGAAGCAGCGTGCCGTCGGAGGCAACCCCGATCGGTTCTTCCATTTCGGGCACGGCAACGTCAACTACGTCGTCGGCGACTGGAATGGCTCTGGTATTGACCGTCCCGGGATCGTTCGAGGCAAGGGACGCTGGAAGTTCCGTGGCATCTCGTCGAAGCGGATGGAGTTCGGCGGCCGTCCGAAGACGCCGCTCGTCTGGCAGGCCGCACACTGGACGCCGGGTCGGGCACCGAAATGACCACGGTTGTGGTCGCCGCCCTCGCGGTTGTTGTCGTACTCCTTTCCGTACTCGTCGTTGGACTGCTGCGAAGCCACGCGGAGATGCTTCGGGCCTTCAACGAACTGGGCGTTACTTTCGGCCACGACCAGGGGGCCACGACCTCGATCGACGCACCAACCCGGAGTCGTCCGGCCAGCGAACGGGTCATCCAATCGACCGGAGATGGGCGGGTGCACGACATCAGCGGCACCACACCCGACGGCGCCAGCAAGGTGGTCTCGTTCCACGATCGCGACGACCGCACCCTCGTCGCGTTTCTGACCAGCGGGTGCCACACGTGCCGAGGCTTCTGGGAGGCCTTCCGGTCCGGAGGCGCGCTACCTCGAAATGTGGATCGGCTGGTCATCGTGACGAAGAGCAACGATGAGGAGAGCCCGGCCGCCCTCCTGAACCTTGTTCCGGCGAATCATGTCGTGGTGATGTCGACGCAGGCGTGGGACGACTACGGCGTTCCCGTCTCGCCGTACTTCGTTCTGGTCGATGGCCCGACGGGCTCGATCGATGGTGAAGGCGCCGCGTCGAGTTGGCCCCAGGTCGGTTCCCTGTTGGCACAGGCCGACGCCGATGCAGAACTCGAGAACGAACGTCGCATCGATGCGGAGCTTCGTGCGGCCGGTATCGAACCCAACGACCCGCGTCTCTATCCGAGCGACTCGGACGGAACATCGTGACCACGTCCTCCTCGATTCTCGTGGCGGGTCTCGTGGCTGCTGTTGCCGGAGCACTCCGATCCACATGGTCGCCTTGAGGCGAGTCGATGCTGTCGAGCATCCATCCGTTCGGGGAACGGTCTCGCAACAACAACTTCTGGACGACCGTCGGTGCACACATCACCGGCAGCGTTCTTGGTGGCGCACTCCTGGGATTGATGCTCGGGACACTCGGCTGGCTCACGACATTTGTCGTCGAAACGGAGTCATCGGTCCGTGCATTGATTGTGGTTGTGGCCGCGGTCGTTGCGATTGGGTTCGAAGCCACAAGCACGGAACGGCTCCTTCCATCGAGACTCCACCAGGTGAACGAGAACTGGATTCAGACCTATCGAGGGTGGGTGTACGGCGGCGGGTTTGGACTCGAGCTCGGGTTCGGCCTCTCGACGATCATCACCACGTCCCTTGTCCACGTCATGGTCATCGTGATGGTCGCGATCGGTTCCATCCCAGCGGCGACCCTCATCGGCGCCGTGTTCGGTCTGGTGCGCGGTCTCCCGCTACTCGCCGCCAGGCGGGTCGAAACCCCCGAACAACTGCGACACATGCATCAGGTCATGGCGGCGTCACAACAGCGGGCGCGGTACGCGGGTGTGGCTGCTCTGGCCGCCGCCGGAGCCATCGGACTGACAGCATTCGCATGGTAAGCAAGGAGCCCTCATGACCGA
>SHLQ01000211.1 GCA_004282895.1 Acidimicrobiales bacterium | reverse complement strand
TTCTTGTCGTACCAGGGACGGTCGAGGTCACGAAGATTGTCCTCCATGTCCATGATCAACGTATCGACGCGACGGAACTGGAGTGTGCGGGGCACAACCCAGCGCTCGGCCTGATTGTGAAAAGCCGCCATCACCTCCCCGACTGCCGCCACCCGATCATCGGAAGAGCCGTCATTCAGGTGGCGACCCCCAAGCCAGGAGTACAGGACGATCGGAACATCACGTCGCAGTGGATCAAACCAGACAAGCGCCATCCGATCGCCCGAAGCCGTCGGTTGCGGAAGCGGCAGCATGACGTCGGTTTCCTCGGCGAGTGCCGCGACCCACGCCGTTTCCGCTTCCACCTGGTCCGCGTCGCTGGTGGAATTGATGTTCAGGCGCATCGCGAACCGTTCGCCCCGCTCGGTGGTTACGCGAAACGTGGCGTTGAACTCGAACTCCACGAGGTCGAGCTGCGCGCCCTGGTGGCCGAAGTCGACGAGTGCGATCCGCGCCGCCGCTCGAAGCGCACGAAGCTGGGCCTTTCGGGACCAGTCCCTGAACGGCACGCCATCGAGGTGTTCCCTGGCCATGTCAACGACGCTAGCCGTTGGGCACGAACTACGATCGGGCCATGACTGGAACCTTCCATCTCGACCTCGATTCCGACATGTTGCAGGGCGCACAGCTCGCGCTTCTTCCGGGTGATCCGGGGCGGGTGGAGCTCATCGCCCAACGACTCGACAATCCCACGCCGCTGGCATCGAACCGCGAGTTCAACTCCTGGCTGGGTCACGTGAACGGCACCCCAATCGTGGTCTGCTCCACCGGCATCGGCGGGCCGTCCACCTCCATCGCCGTGGAGGAGCTCGCGCAGCTCGGCGTGAGGACGTTCCTGCGGGTCGGCACCACCGGTGGCATCCAACGCCACACCAACCCGGGCGACATCATCGTCACCACCGCCGCCGTTCGACTCGACGGCGCCAGCTTCCACTTCGCGCCCGCGGAGTTCCCCGCCGTCGCGAACTTCGAATGTATGAAGGCGCTCGTCGACGCGGCCGGAGCCAGCAGCGCTGCTGCCACGCACGTCGGTATCACCGCGTCGAGCGACACCTTCTACCCCGGACAGGAGCGCTACGACACGTACAGCGGCTGGGTCACCGAACGTTTTCGCGGGTCGCTGGCCGAATGGCAGGCGATGGGTGTCCTCAACTTCGAGATGGAGGCCGCCACGCTCTTCACGATGTGCGCCAGCCAAGGACTTCGGGCCGGCTGCGTCGCCGGCGTCCTCGTGAATCGAACCGAGCAGGAAACCCCGGACGCTGAGGTGATGGAAGCCGCGGAGGCCAATGCCATAGCGGTGGTCATAGCGGCCGCGGGGCGCCTCGTCTCGTAATGAACTACATCACCACGCGGGAGATCCACGTCGAAGACGTGACCGATTCCGAGGTTCAGCAGGTTGCCGACCTGATGAGCGCGTGTGCCGCGGAGGTCGATCCCAAAGACCCTCCGTTCACCACGGGATTCGCCCGTGGTGAGCTTCATGGCGGAACGGCCGTCCGAACGATGCGACGTCTCTTCGCAACCGCGGGCGACGAGATCGTGGGCCTGGGCGAACTGGAGTTGCATCACGATGACGCCAACAAGCACATCCTCGGCGTGTATCTACAGGTGCATCCCACGCATCGCCGTCAGGGAGCAGGCACGATGCTGCTGGAGCATGCTCTGAAGATTGGGATCGAAGAGGACCGTTCGTCCGTGCTCGCATGGGGCGTCCGCTCCGAGGTAAGTGCCGCGTTCTGGGACACCTTCGCTCTTCCCGAAAAGCAGGTCGAACGCATGAGTCGGCTTCGACTCGCTGACGTCGACCAGGACCTCATGACCGAATGGCGCACGACCAGCACGGCGCGGCCGGCCGGCTACACCCTCCACTCCTGGCTCGGTGCATGCCCTGACGAACTGCTGACGAAGTACGTCGAGGCGTACCGCGCCATGTACGACGCGCCGTTCGACGAGCTCGATCTCTCCATGCCGGAGATCACCGAGGAATCGATCCGAGTGACCGAAACCAACCACGCCGACCGGGGAATGACCGAGAGGGTCGTGCTCGCGTTGGACCCGGATTGTGCTCCTGCCGCCGTAACCGAGATCGCCCTGCTCTCCACCCGACCCTGGCATGCGTGGCAACAAGGCACCTCAACCATTGCTGCTCATCGGGGTCAAGGACTCGGCCGTTGGATCAAAGCAGAAATGGTGATGCAACTTCTCGAAGAGCATCCCGAGGTGGCCGTCATCGAAACCGGAAACGCGAGCACGAATGCGTCGATGCTCAACATCAACAATGCGATGGGATTCGAGGTGCACGAGGAGGAAACGGCGCGCCAGGCCTCTCTCGTCGATGTTCTTGCGGCGGTGGAAGCTCACCGCAGCTCACGGGGATAGAGTCGCCAGTACAACGATCTACTCCATGAGAGGGACACAATCATGCGAAAAATCTCCTTGGCAATCTTCCTGGCTCTCGGCCTCATCGCCGCTGCCTGCGGTAGTGATGGCGTCACCGCCACCGGCGACGCGAGCGGCTGCGACACCTTGCCGCTCAAGACCGCCGGGCAACTGACCGTCGCCACCGGCGAACCGGCATTCCTGCCGTGGGTCGGCGATGACAACCCCGAAGGCGGGGACGGGTTCGAAGCAGCACTCGTCTACGCTCTCGCAGCCGAGATGGATGTCGCCAACGTCGTGTGGACCCGCACCGGGTTCGACGCCGCAATCGCTCCCGGATCGAAGGACTACGACTTCAACATTCAGCAGTTCTCGATCACCGAGGAACGCGAACAGGTCGTTGACTTCTCCGACGGCTACTACCAGGTCGAGCAGGCCATCATCGGCGCCTCCGACTCGGCCGCTGCCTCCGCCGCTTCGGTCGATGACCTGAAAGAGCTCAACCTCGGCGCCGCCATCGGCACGACCAGCCTCGACTACATCGAGGAAAACATCCAGCCCGACAACGACGCAGCAGTATTCGACGACAACGTCGCGGCCAAGTCGGCATTCGACGCTGGTCAGGTCGACGGCATCGTCTTCGATCTTCCGACGGCGTACTACATCACCGCCGTCGAGATCACCGACGCCTCCATCCTTGGCGTGCTCCCCCGCGAAGGATCGCCCGAGGAGCTCGGCATGTTGTTCGAGGACGGAAGCCCGCTCGTTCCGTGCGTCAATGAGGCGCTCGCCAACCTGCACAACGACGGAACGATCGAGAGTCTCGAGGACGAGTGGCTGAACAGCGGCGGGTCGATCCCGACCCTCTCGAACTGAACCAGCCTGAGGTTGGTCGCCCTCCTGGGATCTTTGCCCAGGAGGGCTTCAAGTCCAGCCTAATCGCGGTCGTATCAACCGTCGTCGTCTTCGGCGGCGGCGCACTGCTGATCGTCAACAGTCCCAACTGGCCGAAGGTTCGAGACCAGTACTTCAGCGGCGAAGACTTTCGCGCCTCGTGGCCCAAGGTGCTCGACGGCTTCTGGGTCAACCTCGAACTCTTCGCGTACTCGACGATCTCGATTGCGATCGTCGCGCTCGTTGTAGCCGTCATGCGCAGCTTCCGGGGCGCGGCCTTCTTCCCCCTGCGTGCGCTGGCCACGATCTACACCGACATCTTCCGCGGCATCCCGCTGATCCTGCTCATCCTTCTGATCGGATTCGGCCTGCCCGCGCTCGACATCGGCGGTGTTCCGCGCTCGGCGACGTTCTGGGGCATCGTGGCCCTCACCCTCTCGTACTCCGCCTACACCGCAGAGATCTACCGCTCCGGCATCGACGCTGTGCCGGAGAGCCAGCGCTCATCGGCCCGCGCGCTTGGGCTGACCCAATGGCAGTCACTGCGGTTTGCGATCCTGCCCCAGGCGGTCCGCAACGTGGTTCCCGCATTGATGAACACCGTCGTCAGTCTCCAGAAGGACGTTGCCCTGATCTCGATCCTCGGTGTTCGCGAGGCCGTGAGAGAGGCTCAGATCTACACCGCCCGCACGTTCAACTACACCTCCTATGTGGTGGCAACATTGCTCTTCCTCGCAATCAGCATTCCGCTCACCCGAGTCGTGGACTGGTACACGGCGCGCGACCGTCGACTTCGATCGCAGGCCCCCGTATGACCGCCAAACTCGAGCTCATCAACGTCCACAAGTCGTTCGGCACCACCCACGTGCTCAACGGCATCGACCTCGCCGTCGACGAACACGAGGTCGTGTGCCTCATCGGCCCGAGTGGCTGCGGCAAGTCGACGATCCTGCGCTGTGTCGACCTGCTCGACACGATCGACGAAGGCCACATCCTGCTTGACGGCTACGACGTCTCCGCCAAAGGTGTCAACCCCGATGAGGTTCGCCGCCGCATGGGCATCGTGTTCCAGTCGTACAACCTCTTCCCCCACCTGAGCGTGCTCGACAACGTGACGCTCGGTCCACGCCGCGCCCATGGAGTGGACAAAGATGCCGCCGAAGCACACGCCATGACACTGCTGGACCGGTTCGGCCTTGCCGACAAGGCCGAGGACTACCCGAACCGCATGAGCGGAGGCCAGAACCAACGCGCCGCAGTTGTCCGAGCGCTCATGTCCGACCCAGAGGTGCTGCTGCTCGACGAGGTCACCTCCGCGCTCGACCCCGAGCTCGTGGGTGAGGTGTTGTCTGTCATTCGCGAGCTCGCCGGCGCCGGCATGACGATGGTGCTGGCCACCCACGAGATGGGATTCGCCCGCGACGTGGCCAACAAGGTGGCCTTCCTGCACGAAGGACGTGTTCTCGAAGTAGCGCCCCCGGCCGAGCTGTTCGCCAACCCTCAAGCGGAGAGGACACAACAGTTTCTGCAGCGGGTGACCGAAGCCGGCCGTCTGTGAGCCAGACCCGCGTCGTCGATGACCCGGGTGAGCTGGAGGAGCTGTTCGGCCGCGATCGCCACCTGCACCTCTATGCCCTGGCCGATCTCGACGAGCCCTACTGGTCGGCCAGCACCTGGTGGCGCCGCGGTGATGCAGCGTTCGGGTTGGTGGGCCTGCCCGATGGCAAACAGATCGTCTACGCCGTGTCGTCCGCGGATCCCTCGGGGACACTGGCCCTCGCCGCCGAGCTGGTCGGTGAGGTGCCCGCCCCGCTGGTAA
>SHLQ01000058.1 GCA_004282895.1 Acidimicrobiales bacterium | reverse complement strand
GTCGCGGTGTGCCGGAGCACACCGATGGTTGGTATGGCGGAGCCGCGCTGAGCCATCCCGACATCCTTCGAGATGTCCACGAGGAGTACATCAGGCTCGGCGCCAACCTCATCATTTCCAACACGTTCGCCACGCACAAGGGCGTGTTGCGGGACGCCGGAGTGGAGGACGATTTCGAGGCGCTCAATCGCCGCTCGGTCGAGCTCGCGGTCGAAGCCCGCGACAGCGGAGACCGCCCGGAGGTCGTCGTGGCCGCTGGCATCAGCCACTGGTCGTTCACCGGCGAGGATCCCTCGCTGGACGACTTGGAACGCGATGCAACCGAGCAGGTGGCGATCATGGCGGCCGCCGGCGCCGAGCTGATCATTCTCGAGATGATGATCAGCGTCGACCGCATGCATCGCCTCATCAAGGCCGCCAAGACGACCGGCCTGCCGATCTGGGTGGGTTTCGCCGTCGGCGGCGAAGAGGGCGAGATCCCCGACCGGAACGTCATGACCCTTCGTAGCGGCGATCTTCTCGCCGACGCGATCGATTCACTGGACGGTCTGGGCATCGACCTGATCTCGATCATGCACACCGACGTCGATCTGGTCGACCCATGCCTCGACGTGATGTTTGAACGATGGCCAGGCCCGATCGGTGTCTACGCCCACTCGTGGCGCGGCATCGACCCAGTCGACTATGCGACCTTCTCCCAAGGCTGGCTGGAGCGCGGTGTGAATCTCATCGGCGGCTGCTGCGGCACCGTGCCCGACCACATCGTCGAGCTCGCCAAGATCGATAGCCTCGGGGCATGAGCGAAACCATCCCGGAAGTGTTCGAGACCTACCTGGCGATGTGGAACGAACCCGATTTGGGCGCGCTGATGCCGTACATCAAGCAGTCGTGCTCCGAAGACGTAATCTTCGCCGACCCCAACGAGTACACCGTCGGGCGGGAAGACCTCGTCGCCATGGCAGCCAAGGTGAAGACGATGATTCCCGACGCAAAATACCGCCACATCACCGGGGCAGACACGCAGAATCGGCGTTATCGCTACCAGTGGGAGATCGAATTCCAGGGCCAGATCATCATGCGGGGTATGGACGTCAGCACGCTCAACGAAGACGGACTCATCGAACGGATCGACGGCTTCTTCACGCCCGCGCCCCTGCCCCTCGACTAGACGGTGGACCGCGCTACGTCTCGTTCGGGTCGCGGTTGGTGGTGAGCGGCGCGGTCGTGTTCGGCGCGTCGTAGCTGCCGATCCACTCATCTTCCCACGCCTGGTCGTATTGCTCCGGTGCACAGCCCGGCTTGTAGACGGCGAGTAGCTCTTTGACGATCTGCTCGCGGTGGGCTGAGGTGCCACCGGGCACTTCGTAGGTTGCGATGTGCACACCCCATTTGGTGCCGGCCCGTCGTTCCCAACATTTGGAGCGGGGATGACCGAACGGAAGCTTCGCGTCACGAAGGTCATCGGCGTGGTCCACGTCGATCACGGCGAAGTCGTGGGGCTTGCCCTCAGGATCGGCCCGGTAAAGGATCACGTACACCGCCCCGATCGCAGGCGCTTGCCAGCCGCCGAGCACACGTGGGCCCTCGAAGGGATAACCGGCGAGAGAACCGAGACGAATCACTCGTGGATGTCTCGGTCGTCGACATAACCCTCGTCCTCGCCAATGACCTCGGCCTTCGTGATCGGCCAGACGGGAATGCCGGCAGTCTCCACGGCGGCGTTGAACAACGGCAGGGCGAGAGCAGCCGCGTGGTCGGCGTTGTCCGCCTCGACCAGAATCTGGGCGCCGTAGCTCATCGCCCCGACACCCGACGCGACCCCGTCCAGCGGCGCCACGGCATCCGCCAGTTCCACGATCTCCTCGAGTTCCATCGGGCGGTCACCCTCTGCCGTGATCGACACACTCCACCTCGTCATTGGTTCATCCTTACGGATTCAGCACTCATCGCCCTATCATCCGATCTGGGGCAGCCGTCCGGCAAATGCTTCGAGACTTTCCAGGTTGTTCCCCGATGCAATCTCGTCGATGTGCGGGCCCGCGACGGCCATCGCCAACGTCGGCGGCACGCCCGCCTGCAGCTCCTGCAACGGGTTCATCCAGATGATCCGATGCGAGAGCCGCTCCAGCTTCTCCATCGACTCGGCCAGCGTCGCCGGGCTGCCACGGTCGAGGCCATCGGAACAGATGATCACCGTCGCTCCCCTACTGAGGCCGCGTCGACCCCAGTCCTTCACAAACGCTTCGACCGAATCGCCGATACGGGTGCCACCATCCCAATCCACCACCCGTTCGGAGGCCAACCGCATGGCTGCGTCGGGGCTCCGTCGGTCGAGCAGCGGGGTGATGCGAGTCAGCCGCGTTCCGAAGCAGAACACCTCCACCTTCTGGGCCGCTCGTTTCATCGAATACGCGAACTGCAGAAGATTGCGGGAGTGATCAGCCATCGACCCCGAGATGTCCAGCAACAATACGAGCGGCCGTTGTTTGCGCTTGCGATCCATGCGCAGCAGCTCCGGCGCGGCATCGTTCAGGTTCATCGCGCGTCGAGCCATCTGTCTGATGTCGAGCGTGCTGCCGGAAGGGTCGGTGCAGTACCGACGGGTCCGCCGCTTCGGTGGTTCGAGACGAATCTTGTTGATCATGCGCCGGACGGCAGCGAGCTCGGCCTCGGAACAGGCCGAGAACCGCTTGCTTCGCTCGATCTCGAGCGACGAGGCTTCCAACCCGAGGACCATTGGCCGCTCGTCGGACTGCCGGTCACCCGGTTCGGCATCCGGGATGTTGATCGTGCCGGTCGAACCCTGCGGCACCTTCATGTCCTTGACCTTCTTGCGCTCTGCGCTGGCTGGCACATGGAGGAAGAACCGTCGGAACACTTCGTCGTACACCGGGATGTGGTCGCGCCGATGCACAAGCGTGGCCCGGCCGCTCCAATAGACGTCCTCGGAGTCCGAGGGCGTCAGCTCCGCCACCGCGGAACAAAACGCAAGCACATCGTCGGTACCGACGGGCAGACCATGCTCACGCAGCGCCGTGCCGAATTCGACCAGCCGATCGACAATGCTTGTGTCGACCGGTGCGTCAGCCATCGACGACGCGGCCGATGTCGGACGACACGAGCTCGAGATCGTCGCGGTCCTTGATCACCGACCCGAGCGTGTCGGCCGCCGTGGCGCCACTCAGATCCTCGGCGCCGATCGCGCCGAGTGCCTGCACCCAGTCGAGCGTTTCGGCCACACCTGGCGGCTTGGCCAGATCGAGGTCCCGCAGGCGATGCACCGCATCAACAACCTTTTGAGCCAGCGTCCCGGCGACCTCGGGGGCGCGCACCGAAACGATGCCGACCTCTTCGTCGACGGTCGGGTAGCCGATCCAGTGATAGAGGCAGCGCCGCTTCAACGCATCGTGCAACTCTCGTGTGCGGTTCGACGTCAGGACGACGATCGGTCGACCCTCAGCAGCAACCGTGCCGACCTCGGGGATCGTGATCTGGAAGTCCGAGAGCAGCTCCAGCAGGAACGCCTCGAACTCGTCGTCGGCTCGGTCGATCTCGTCGATCAACAACACCGCGTTCGACCCGGCCCGCAAGGCCTGCAGCAACGGCCGCTCCAGCAGGAACTCTTCCGAGTACAAGCCACTCATGGTGCTGGCATCGGTGAGCTCGTGCTCGGACAGCGCCCGCACGTGCAGCATCTGGCGGGCGTAGTCCCACTCGTAGAGCGCCTGATGGGTATCGATGCCCTCGTAACACTGGAGACGGATCAGCTCGCGACCCGTGAGGGTGGCCAGGCACTTGGCGAGCTCGGTCTTGCCGACGCCCACCTCACCTTCGAGCAGGAGCGGCCGGCCGAGTCGAAGCGCGATCAGCGTTGCCGTCGCGAGCCCACGATCGGCGAGATAGTCGACCCCGCGCAGCTGCTCTTGGAGATCAGCGACGCTCTCGGGGGCTTGGCTCACGAGGTCAGTCGTCCGAAGAACCGAGCACGAGGTCTCGGACAGGCGAGCCGCTATCAGCGATCTTGCCCTCGCGTTCGAGCAGCTGACGCCACGACGTGGCGAGGTCCTGGCCTTCGTCGGCGATGCCGTCGAAGGTGAACTCGCGGGCGTTGCGACAGACCTTTGTCGGGCCACAATCCTCGGACTGCGCGAGAGGATCTTCGTCGACAGCCCACACGTCGTTGAGCATGTCGGATTCACCGGGTGTGTTGGTCATGATCCCCCTTTCGGCACGAACTGTCTTCGAGTGTACTCCCTGCTCAACGTCGGCCGAGAGCCCGTATGGGTCAAACCTGGCTGTTTCGGGAGGCAACCATCTCCGTCAGTACCGCCAATGCAACCTCTTTTGGCTTGCGAGCACCGATATCGAGACCGGCCGGGCTGAATACCCGGGTCACGTCGGTCACCCCGCGATAGGCAAGCCACTCCGTGCGATTCTCCCGTACGTCCTGCGGGCCCAGCGACCCGATGTAGCCAACCGACCCCGAGAGCGCGCCTTCGAGCACGCGGCCGGTGGTTTCGGGATCGTGGCCGGTGACAACGACACCGTCGATCGGCGAAAGTGTGGCGGCCAGACCCGAGGCATCACCCGCACTTCCGGTGACAACGGCACTCCACCCCATGAATCGCGCCATCTGCCCGAGCGCCTCGGCCATCGGCCCGCCGCCCAGCACCAGAAGCGTCGGACGAGGAACCCACACCGTCGTGACCATGTCCTCGCTGCTGATGACACCACTCTCGCCAGCTCGAAGCAGCGCGATTGCAGCTTCACTGGCGTTGTCGATGGTGGCACCCGCATGGAGCGTGAACTCGACGATCTCGCCGCCCTCAAGCCGGGCGTCCAGACACACGGGCTCTCGCTGAAGAAGAAGCGGCCAGAGATCCTCGGGCAACAGATCCGCCGGAGTCAGCAGGCACCTCAATGAGCTGCCGACTTCGAGGCCGAGATCCGGTCCTTCAAGCGGACCGATCGGCAGATCGACGACCCGAGCTCGTGTCGACTGCACTCCGGCAAGATCGACGAGCTGGCCATCGAGCGCGCCATCGAGCATGCCGCCCAGCCGTCCGCCGCCAGGGGTGAGCGCCAAGCCGTCAGCCGGGTCGAATCGGGGAAGGCGAGACGGTTCGAGATTCCACGCCACGTCGACACGCGTTCCGCCACGAAGGCAGGCGGTGACACTCACGACAATCCCGTACACGTGCCGAGGCTATCGAATGTCGAGGACCGGCGACTACGGTGATGCCATGGATGCAACCGTCGCTGGTCTCGTACTCGCCGCCGGGTCATCCCGGCGACTGGGGCAGCCGAAACAGCTTCTCCCCTACCGAGGAGCCACGCTGCTCGACGCAACCCTCACCATGGTGAAGCGCGCACCGTTCGCCCAACGCCTGGTCACGATTGGTGGTGCTGCGGAGGAGGTTCGGTCACAGGTTGACCTCGATGGCTTCGATGTCGTCGACAGCCTCCACCACACCGACGGCTGCTCATCATCGATCGTCAGCGCCCTCAGCACGGTCATGCCGGAGGCGGACGGACTCGTCCTGCTTTTGGGTGACCAGCCGGAAGTCTCCCTGGACGCGATCGATGCCGTCGTGGCCGCCGGGGCTCAGGGCCGCGACATTGTGGTCTGCCGATACGAGGACGGGATCGGTCATCCGTTCTGGTTCAGCCGGGCAACCTTCGCCGACCTTGCTGCGCTCCATGGCGACAAGGCGGTGTGGAAGCTCATCGAGTCGCGTCGCTTTGCAGTACACGAAGAGAATATCGCCGGTCCGGTTCCGCTCGATGTCGACACCTGGGACGACTACGAACGGCTGGTAGCGGCCGTCGCCGACTGATTACGACGGAATCGTCTGCAGCAGGCGGCCGGTCAGCAGCTGCTCTTCCTCCCAGTCGCCTACGAGACACGTGATATCGCGTTCACCCCGCGCCCAACTAGCGGCGGTGGGAACGAAGGTCCAGATCGCCAACTCGACTCCCCCGTCATAGTCGAGGATCTCGGCGCCGGCCTCGCTGCACCAACCCTCGGCGTCCTCTTCGAGTGCGTCCAGCCCAGGGAACATCGCGTCCTCGTTGATGTCCCAATAGGTGACGACCCTGAACACCTCATAGGCGTGAGGTTGATCACACGGAGCTGTTCTTGTCACGGTCGACACGAACTCGGTGTCTGGGAAGAACTCCGCCACGCAATCACCCTCAACCAGACCATCGATACCTGTCAGTTCGCCAACCGACTGCACCGCCCCAATCCAGATCACGAGCATGAAGGCCATGAATAGCCCACCGATGAGCATCCCGAAGAATCGCTTGCTCTCCACGGTCGCATCGGGCGCCGGTACGTTCGGTTGCGGTGGTGCTGGTCCCGGTTCGAGCGTCGCCGTAGGCGCGGGTGGGTCGACACTCTCGACATCGCTGGGCGCGGCCTCCCAGGGAAGGCGTTCGAAATCGGTCGACATCGTGATCCATCGACGATTCCACCGACGCCAGCCATGGGCGCATCGACCCATAACCGGCCTGAGAACGGCGTTCCCCCGGGATTTCTGGGATGATTTGGCGATGGCAGGACGAATCTTCCCCGGAGCGGTCGCTCCCGGTCGCACGCATCGCAAACACATCGAAGGCGACGGCACGCCGGAGTTCGCCGCAGCGGGGGCCGAGCTGCATCACATGAATCTTGGGCCGGGAGCGAAGGCCGTGGCCGAGTTCGAGGCCGCGGGGCTGCGGCTGCCCAACCTCGAAGCGATCCGCGACCATCGCCAGGACCGCGTCAAGCAACAACTGCGGGAGCGCGGCTACGACGGCATCATCGTCATGGACCCACTCAACATCCGCTACCTCACCGACACCACCAACATGCAGATCTGGGTCATGCACAACGCGTCTCGCTACGCGTTCATGTCCGCAGATGGCTACACCGTGCTGTGGGACTACGAGAACTGCGAGTTCCTTGGCGGCCACAATCCTCGGATCGATGAGGTTCGCCACGCGATCGGGTCCACGTACTTCCTCGCGGGTCCCCGGTTTCACGAGATCTCCCAACGTTGGGCCGACGATATACACGCAGTCATCGCCGAACACTGCGGGCCGAACGCCCGGATCGCCGTCGACCAGGTCAACTACCTTGAGGGCACGATGCTCGCAGGCCTCGGTGTCACCATCGAGCGAGGCCAGGAAGCCATGGAACGAGCTCGCCTCATCAAGTCCGCGGATGAGATCGATGCCATGCGCTGCGCCGGGGTCGCATGTGTCTCGGCCATGGACGAGATGCGCCAGACCGTCGTGCCGGGCATGACCGAGACCGAGGCGTGGTCGATGCTCCACGCCGGCAACATCAAACGCGGCGGCGAGTGGATCGAGACGCAGATTCTGGCATCCGGCCCTCGCACCAACCCGTGGTTTCAGGAAGCCTCATCGCGCGTCATGGAGGACGGCGACATCCTCGCCTACGACACCGACCTCGTTGGCGCGTACGGCATGATGATCGACATCAGCCGCAGCTGGATCCTCGGTGACAAACCTGCTGCTCCTGCGCATCAGCACGTCTTCGATCTGGCCCTCGAGCAGATCAACCGCAACATGGAGCTGCTGCGCCCGGGCGTCACTCTGTACGAACTCACCCACAACGCCTGGACACCGCCCGTTGACCAGTACCGCCACTACTCCGTGTTGTTCCACGGCGTCGGCCAATGCGACGAGTGGCCCGACGTCTACTTCCCCCATGCATGGGAAGACTGGGGTCAGGAGTACGCACTCGAACCCGGCGTGGTGATGACCGTGGAAGCGTTTGTCGGCAGCCGCTCGGGCGGCCAGGGCATCAAGCTCGAAGAACAGGTCGTCATCACCGAAGACGGCTGCGATCTCGTCGCCCACTACCCCCTCGACCTCTAGCAAAAACAGATCTGTGGAGCGTGAGGTGCGCTATTCGCGCCTCACGCTCCACAGATTTTCAGGCGCCCGGAAGCTTGTCGGTGAGCTCGTCAACCTTGTCGGTAGCCTCGTCGATCTTCTCGGCGATCTTCTCTCCGCCGGGAACCTTGCCGGCCATGTCCTTGGCCTGATCGGCCAGATCTTCGGCTTTTTCCTTCATTTCATTGACTTTGTCGAACATACCCATGGTGCTTGGACCTCCGTATTACTGAGACGCCGCCATTCGGCACCCCATGTAGGGACGCAACTCACCCGCTTCAAGTCGCGTAGTCCTATCGACCCAGTTGGGTCAGATCTTGAGGCCGCGCACCGCTTCGAGCGTGGCCTCGTTCTGGGCGTCGTTGCCCACCCGGCTGATCGCGACCTCGGTCGTGCCTGCTTCGGCATAGCGCCCAAGACCGTCGACAATCTGTTCCGCGGAGCCGATGAGCGCGAGATCCGCAGGCTCTTCGGCGCCTTCGCGGTCCATCACGGCCCGGTACGACGGCAACGTCGGGTAGATGGCAAGCGCCTTGTTGATGAACGCACGGGACGACTCCACATCGTCGGTCACCACCGCCGACACACCGGCCACAATCGACCCGTCGCCCAGGTTCGGACGGATGTGATCCCGAATCGTGTTCGGCCCGGTCATCCACGTGATCGTGCCGCTCGCCCGCTCACCGGCCAACTTCAGCATCTTCGGGCCGAGGGCCGCGAGCATGAGATCGGGCGCGTCTCCGGGAACCGAGATCTGGGAGCGTTGCGTCGTCCACTGCCCCGATACGGATACCTGCTGATCGTTGATCAGTGGGATAAGTGCGTCGAGGTATTCCACGAACCTCGAGTACGGCTTGTCCCACGGCAGACCCCACATCCCCGTGACGACCGGCTCGTGATTCACGCCGATCCCCAGCGTGAAGCGGCCGCCACTTATCTGACTCACGGTGCGGGCTTGTTGTGCCATCGTCTGCGGCATCATGGTCTGCATCGCCATAACCGACGTGCCGAGGCCGATGTCGCTCACCTGGCTTGCGACCACGCCGAGCACCACCATCGTGTCCGCATTCATGACCTGCGGCGCCCAATAGCGCGAGAGTCCGGCTTCCTTTGCTGCCTGCGCATTGGCGACGGCGTGGTCGACGATCGAGGGCGAATCAAACAGTGCGAGTTCCATGCGTCGCACCCTATATCTGCAGGGCGTGGTGGCCATGCCAAACTGACGAGATGGTGTCAGACCAGCAGCGGTGGAACGACCGCTACGACGATGCGACCGCCTCGACCACGGTCTCACCGCCCGCGGCGCTGCTGGAGATGGCGCAGTTTCTACCGTCCACCGGCAGGGCCGTCGATCTGGCAGGGGGCCTTGGTGATACCGCGCTGTGGCTTGCCCAAAGGGGCCTCGACGCCACCCTCGTGGAGGTCTCCGACGTTGCCTGCACGATCGCCGACGAGCGAGCTCGGCTCTCCGAGCTCGAACTGGACACCGTGCATCACGACCTGACAACCGAGAGCATCCCCGGAGACAACTGGGATGTGATCACGTGCTTCCACTACCTCGACCGACCGGTGCTGAGGTCGATCAGCGATTCACTACGCACTGGTGGCATCGCGCTGGTCGGGATTGCCACCATCACGAACCTCGAACGCCACGAACGCCCATCCGCACGATTTCTGCTCGAACCGAACGAGCTTCCGGAACTGCTCGACGGCCTTGAGGTGATCATGCACACCGAGGACTGGGCGCCCTGGGGCTACCACGAGGCCAGGGTCGCCGCCCGCAAACCCCGCTGACGATCTAGGGGCCCAGCAACGCTCCGAGCATGGCCCGGAACTTCGACTGGGTCTCGGCCAACTCGGCCTCAGGATCACTGTCGGCAACGACGCCGACGCCCGCATAGACGCTCGCAGTGGAACCATCGATCTCTGCCGCTCGGATCCCGACTGCGAACTCTCCGTTGCCGGCCGCATCCACCCAACCGACCGGACCGCCATAACGGCGCCGATCGATCCCTTCGAGCTCGTCGATCATGGCCAACGCCCGATCCTGCGGGTCTCCGCCCAACGCGGGCGTCGGGTGCACTGCCCCAACCAGATCCAGGATCGAGGCCGCGGGCTCGGACAACACCCCTTCCACCGTGGTGGCGAGGTGATGCACGTTGGCCATGGACATGACGGACGGTTCGGGTTCGGCATCGACATAGGAGCAGTACGGCAGGAGCTCAGTCAGAAGCCAGTCGATCGTGATGCGGTGCTCATGCTGATCCTTCCCCGAGGCGAGGAGCGCCGCGACCCCGGCCTCGTCCGCAACAGGGTCGTCGAGCCTGGCGGCAGTGCCTGCGAGAGGATGAGCCCGCACAACCCGGCCGGCCCGCGCCACGAGCAACTCCGGTGAGGCGCCAACAAAGCCGTCGATCGAAAACGTCATCGCCGTGGGGAACCGCGCGTCCAGGTACTGCACGATCGAGCGCAGGTCGAACGCGTCGCTGGCCTCGAGCTCGAGCTCTCGCGCCATGACAACCTTCTGCAGCTCGCCGGCACGAATACGGTCGCGGGCCACCGCGACGACCTCATCGCGCCAGCTCGCCGCGGATCGATTCGGCCGCACCGAGACCTCACGCGGCTGCGGCGAATCGGAGGTGGCCAGGGTGGCTTCCACCTGCGCGATGGCATCTGGTTCCGACATATCCGCCCCAAAGGTCAGCCACCGCTCCTCCCCGACGTTTGCCAGGACAACGGACGGTTGCAGAAGATGCCCCGGCGCGTCCGGTGTGAACGGCAGGGCGCCAAACGCAACCGGCCCGATCCCCGGGACCGAGACCGCGGCCGCATCCCCCAACGCCGCCACTGCGCCAGACCCGCCGCCGGGACGATCCACCACGAGCCGTTCGACCGGTCCGACACCGGCGAGACGAATCGAGTCGGAATTCCAGTACAACCCGGCTGCCGCTCCGAGCAGGACGAGGTCAACCTCGGCCAATGGCCCCTCGTCGACGCGAACGCTCGTAACTGTCACGTCTAGATCGTAAAGGCGGGGCAGACTGGTGCGGTGAAGCACACCACAACCATCGTCGTGGAGCAGCCCCTCGATCTTGTCGCCGAAAGCCTGGCCGACCTCGGTTCGTATCCACACTGGAACGATGTTGTGGCAGCGGCAGAACCGCTCGAGTCCGCCTCCCCCGAGCCAAGCTGGCACACAACGCTACGGGCGCGCGTCGGCCCCTTCGCCCGATCAAAGGTGCTGCGAATGGCCCGCACCAGGAACGAACAAACCGAACTCGGCCACGTCATCCGCTTCGAGCGGAGCGAGCTCGACGGCCGCGATCATGCGGCGTGGATAATGGACGCGGCGCTCGAAGCGGTTGACGACGGCACCGAGGTGTCGCTCACGTTGCACTACGACGGAGGCCTGTGGACTGGTGCATTGGACGGCGTGCTTGGCGCGGCCATCGACCGGGCAACACGACGTCTGCCGGACTACCTCGCCTCGTATCGCTAACCTGTCGACGCAATGAACTACGCATTCGATACCGCCACCGCCATCAGCGAGCTGGAACCGGGCTCGTGGTCGACATTCCTCGACGGCAACTGGTCGATCAACGTGGTGCCCAATGGTGGGTATTCAACCGTGCCGATGGTCAAAGCCATGCTCGAAGCGACCGGCCGAGAACATCCACTGTCGGTGACCACCCACTTCTACAAAGCGGCCGAACAGGACGCTGCTGCCACCGTCACCGCCGAGGTACTCCGCGCCGGTCGATCGGCCGCCAACGCGTCGGCTGCTCTCCTTCAAGAAGGGCGAGAACGATCACGGTCAGTGGGTGTGCTCGGCACTCTTCCTCCGCTTGACGCTGCCAGTGAACCTGGGCCTCCACCACCGGCGCTGCCCCCGCTCGACGAGTGCATCCGCCGCGACCCTGGCGCCCAGGGGTTCCCGATCCCACTGGGCGAGATGGTCGAGATGCGAATCGACCGTGACTTCGGTGAGGCGAAGACGGCCGAGTTCCATGGATGGCTGCGGTTCACCGACGATCGACCCGTGGACGAATTGGCTCTCGGACTCTTCGCCGATGCGTTGCCTCCGGCGGTGCTGATCATGAATCCGAAATCGGGTTGGGTACCGACGCTGGAGATCACGGTTCATATTCGGCGACGGCCCGTTGGCCATCTGATCCGCGCCACGGTCAGCAGCCACGACATCGCCGACAACATGCTCATCGAAGACGTGATGTTGTGGGACGAGAGTGATGCACTGGTGGCCCAGGCCCGCCAGCTCGCCATGTTGCTCCGCTAGCCGCGGCCCGGCGTCACCAGATGACCGTGGCCGCCCACACCGCCCACACCATCAACAACACACAGCCGATCGTGAACTGCACGAGGACGCTCACGCCGAAACCCTTGGCCGTTGCAACCGTGGACGCCCGAGCGGTCGCCCAATCCCCCGAATGGTGGTACTCCGACAGCAACAACCCAACCAGAGCACCGACGACGACCCCGATGACAGGGATCACGAAGAATCCGATGATGCCTCCCACCGCGGCGACCACGATTGACCACGTGGTGGCACCGGCTTCGGCGGCCGCCCGTTTGGGTAGGAGGAGCCCGACGATCACGCTGGCGATGAACAACATGGCGATGATCACCATGACCACGATGCCGGTCGTTGACCAGCCGACCGCGAACCCGTAAAGCAACGCGACCACCATCATCAGGCCCAACCCCGGGAGAATCGGTATCAGCACACCGAACAGCCCGATGACGAGCGCCAGACCGACCACGAGTGTCCAGGCCGTGTCTGTCATTTCGATCACCGGGTCATTCCGGTTTGTCGGTGCCCCGGCCAGGCCAGAACACCCCAACGGCGACCAGCACAATGCCGAGTGCCCCACCGAGGATGAGCCAGTTGGGTCCACCACCCTCCCGGTCGACGAGAGATTCCAGCACGGTGGCCGATTCGGGGTCATAGCTGAAGGCGTACAGCGCATCTGTGGTGTCACCGTCTGCGGACAGTTCGGTGTGTTGAACCACGTAGTCGCCGGGTTCAGTGAGCGGATCGAACTCGACGCTGGCCACGAGGTTCGTGTCGGACACCGTGGTCTCACCAACGTCGACCGCACCGATCGGACCAACGAGAGATATCGAAGCGGTGCGAATCGGCGTCCAATACAGGATGTCGATGTGGTCCACTTCCCCACCGACCGTTTGCCGTGCGTCAGGCGCCCGAAGCCGTACCTCCGAATGTGCGCTCAGTGGAATGGCAACGCTGACGGTGGCGAGCACCACGGCAATGAAAAGGAAAGCACGTCGCATGGTGGACGGCTAGTAGCCGCCGCCACCCGCCCGATCCTCGACCGCTTCGCCGCGACCGGTGGCGAGGTCTCCGACCAACCCTGTACGCATGGCGGTGAGATCCGAGTTGACCGTCAACATGCGATACCCGCGTGCAATTCGATCCTGGACGGTGGACGGCGCAGCGTGAATTCCGGGTACGACCCCGTGTTCCTCGCACTTCTCCGCGATGTGGTCGAGAACGTCCAGGAACGACTGGTCGGCCGAGTCGCGGCCGAGGCCCATCGAAATGGCAAGGTCATTCGGGCCGACGTAGATCGCCTCCACGCCCGGCGTTTGCAGAATCGCATCGATGTTGTCGACCGCCTCCACCGTCTCGACCATCGGGATGATCGCCACCTGTTCGTTGGCGCGATCGACATAGTCCGATCCCTCGAGTGGCATCACCCGCGTCGGACCGGTGCTGCGGGAGCCCTCTGGCGCATACAGGCCATACGACATGGCGGCGGCGCATTCCTCGGCGGTATTCACCATCGGAACGATGATTGCCATGGCGCCGGAGTCGAGCATGCGCCCAATGATTCCGGGCTCGTTCCATGGCACCCGAACCGTCGCGGTGGACGAGCCGAGGTTGATGCCCTGCAGCATTGCCAACGCGTCGGTGTATCCCATCAGACCGTGCTGCATGTCGATACACACATAATCGAATCCGACGCGACCCACGACCTCCGCGCTGATGGAGCTGGGTGTACTCAGCCAGGCCCCGATCGCGGGTTCATAGGCTTCGAACTTGGACCGAAGTGGGTTTTCACGCATTCCCCGAACCTAGTTCGTGGAACGACACCGAGGTCTCTCAGTCGTCGGAGAAATCCGGGAAGAAGTGCACGACGTCGGCGCGTTCTGCCAGCGCGGAGTGAGCGTTGTCCTCGGTGCTGACGACGGTCACGCTGCGACCGCTCTTGCGAAAGGCGTCGACGACTCCCACGAAACGTTCATTGGCGGAAACGACCACGAGCTCGCTGAATCCACCGGTGCTTTCGTGCGCCAGGAATCCGGCGGCCATTGCCTTGACCGACTCCGGATCGTCGGAGTCGACGAAGATTGCGGCACCGGGAAACAGCTCGGCCACGGTCGTCGCCAACCCGGGAGACGTACCAACCAGGTAGACGTCGCCGTCGCGACGGGCCTGGGCCAGCGTCCTCACAAGGACCGAGCGGGCAATCAGCTCCTCGGCGGGGACGTTTCCTGTCCATTCGGGGAACACGCTTGGGAAGTCCACGACGATCAGTTTCGATGTTGCGGGGCGCCGTCGGTCGGGCGCACCAACGTTCTCCTCGGCGCCCACACTTGCCTGATCGGTCGTGATGCTCATGGTTGTATAGATCGGCGACCCGCCAACGTTGTTAAGTGGGTCGAACGACCTACGTCCCGCACGAAGATCGTTGTGTTAACGGCGTATTTCGGGGGCGTTAACGATCGTCTCTGGCCCAACGCGGGCGGCAATTCTCGGTAATGCTCTCTTCGAGCAATCAAGGAGTACACGAATGTCCGCAGGTGATGCCGCGTGGATGCTGATCAGCACCGCTCTCGTCGTATTTATGGTCCCCGGTTTGGCGCTCTTCTACGGAGGTATGGTCCGTTCGAAGAACGTCGGAAACATGCTCATGATGAACCTCGCCGCGATCGCCATCGTGCCAGTCATCTGGGTCCTGTTCACCTACTCGCTAGGCAACTCGGGCGGCGGTGAGAACGAAGGCTTCTTCGGCGGCGATCTCATCGGCAACTTCGACGCGATCGGACTCAGCGACATCTCCGGCACGGACCTCATCGGCGTGGCGTTCTTCATGACCTTCGCCTCGATCACCCCGGCGCTCATCGCCGGCGCCGTCGCCGACCGCATGAAGTTCTCGGCCTGGACACTCTTCGTGCTGTTGTGGTCGATCCTCGTCTACACCCCGATCACCTACTGGGTGTACACCGGCTGGCACCACACCGTGCTCGACCCCGCAGCACTCGACTTTGCCGGCGGAACTGCGATCCACATCAACGCGGGCGTTGCAGCGCTCGTGCTGGCGCTCGTGCTCGGCAAACGCAAAGGCCTCGGCACCGAAGACATGGCGCCGCACAACCTCACGTTGTTGCTGATCGGTACGGGAATCCTCTGGTTTGGTTGGTTCGGCTTCAACGCCGGCTCGGCCGGCGCCGCCGACGGTGTTGCGGCCCAAGCGTTGATCAATACCTTCGTTGCGGCAGCCACCGGCATGGTCGGGTGGGCCGGCATTGAATGGATCCGCGACGGGCACGCAACAATCCTCGGTGCGGCCTCGGGCATCGTGGCCGGACTGGTCGCCATCACGCCGGCCGCGGGCTACGTTAGCGTGCTTCCCGCGCTGCTGTTCGGGCTGGTGGCAGGTGTGTTGTGTTACTACGCCATTCAGCTCAAGGACCGGTTCGGGTATGACGACTCGCTCGACGTGGTCGGCATCCACGGCGTGGGCGGGCTCATCGGCGGCCTGATGCTCGGATTGTTTGCCGACTCCGGCGTCAACGAATCCGGCACCGACGGATTGTTCTACGGACAACCAAGCTTCCTTCTCAGCCAGATCATCGCCATGGCTTCGGTCATCGCCTTTTCCATCGCCGTCACCTATGTGATCGCGATTGCGCTCGACAAGACCATCGGCCTTCGTGTCGACGAGGAAGACGAGTACGTCGGGCTGGACATCAGCCAGCACAGTGAAACCGTCTATGCAAACGAGCGGCGACTGCGCGCTTAGGCGCTTGCGAAGCGGACAGACAACGTGTCGCCCTGCCCATAGAACGAGCCTCGTCCGAGCGCGGCGTTGATTCCCGTAACGCGATCGAGCAGCTCGGGGGTGTCGAGCCCGGTGTGGATGACTTCGAATCCGAGCGACTCCCCGGCCGCGTACACGGCCTGAACCAGCGAGCTGGCGGTACGCCCTGCGGCACCATCGATGAGACTCGGGTGGAGTTTCACACCGTCGAATGGGAAGGCATGAAGCGACCGCAACGAGCCGTTGGAGGAACCGAAGTTGTCGAGGACCACACCAACACCATTCTCGCGCAACAGGTCGAGCTGACGTCGGGCCTCGGTCGGCGCAATCAGTAGCGCGTCCTCGGGGATCTCCACGATCAGGCGCTCAGGGCTCTGCGATGATTCCTGCAGCTCCTCGATGATCCACGGGATCTGCTCGCCAGCGACCACGGACTTGGCGGACAAGTTGATCGACGTGGGTGGCGCCTCGCTGTCGTTCAGATATTCGTTGAGCGCAAACATCACCACGGCCCGCTCGAGGTCGGCGATACGGCCGATGTCCTGCGCGAGGCCGACGAACTCTTCAGCATCGAGCAGTCCGCGGGTCGGATGCTGCCAGCGGATGCTCGCTTCGCGCCCCATCACTGACAGGTCAGGAAGCGAGTAGATCGCTTCGAGAACCGTCGCCAGATGGTTGTTGGCGATGGCGTCCTGGAGATCATGTGCCATCGAACGGCGCAGCTCCGTGGTCGTGCGAAGGTCCTCATCGAAGAAGGCCAGCTTCTGGCGTCCCGCCTGCTTGGCCGCGCGCATCGCCGTGTCGGCGTGTCCAGCCAGTTTGTCGAAGCCTTCCGAGTGGGAGGCGGCGACACCCACCGAGACCGTGACCCGAAGGTCGGACTCGCTGATGGGGATCGGCTGACTGATCGCGGTCTGTACCCGACCTGCTATCTCTGCGGCGAGATCAGGGCCCAATCCGGGGCAGTAGATGGCGAAGATGTCGCCACCCACCCGGGCGGCCACATCAGCGTCACGAATCGACGTCTGAATACGTGCGGCAACCGACTGCAAGACAAGATCGCCGGCAGCATGACCAAGCGTGTCGTTCACAACGCGGAGGCCGTCGACACCAAGCACGATCACGGCCGCACCATGTGGCTCGTCCTCTCGGACACTCGATCGCAATCCATCTCGAGTGAGTAGACCGGTGAGTGCGTCCGATGAGGCATAGACCGTGTCGAGAACCGAGGACTTCTGTTCGCCGCGTCGTTCATGAGATGCCAGGGCCAGCCCGAAGAGGTGGCCGCAGGCGCCGATCGCTCGTATCTGTTCCGGCGTGAAGTCACCGTCGGCGCGGGCAAAGACCACGGTGCCGTTTCCGGTCGTCAACTTCCCGCGTACGACGCGGTGAACCTCGTTGGCGAGCACCACGTCGTTCGCATCGGAGTGGGCGATGGAGATCAGAAGCTCGCTATCGGCGATACCGATACGGCCGGCTTCGGCCGTTACCTCGTTGTCGACGACCAGCCAAGCAACTTCGGCGCCGACAGCGTCCGAAAACGCGGCGAGTGGTCCTGTGACAGTGGTGAGTCCGCCGGGCTGGATCATCGCTACGAGATCAGTCCAGGCGTCGGGAAGCGTGTTGTTCATCGAGGTGCTCTCATCGGTAGCAGAAACGTGGTTGGTGGCCCATCGGCGGCCGGGCATCGGATGTGAGGGCGAGCGAACAGCCACGTCTGGGCCGAACGGCCCACGCGAACAGGTCTCTGGGCCTGCCGGGATACCACCAAAGTGCACCGATACAAGGAAGATGCAGGGCCCAACACAAACGGCGGAATGGGGCGCGGCAGAACGCTGGCGATCAAGGCCCCACGTCAGTCGGCTCCTCCGGGTACTCATCTTTGTTGTGCCGATCGCCATCTCGTTCGGGTTGAGCTGGTGGGCCTCAAAGACCTATCCGCCGAGCCAGGTCGGCCTCGCGACGTGGCTGTGGTGGGTCATCGTCGCGACCATGTCGTTCCTGGTGATGCTGGTCACGGACCGCTTCGCCCGCCGCTTTCTGCCCCTCGCCGCCCTCCTCCGGCTCTCGCTGGTCTTTCCCGACGAAGCGCCGTCGCGGTACAAGAGCGCGCTGAGAAAGGGTACGACGAATCAGCTCGAGCGCGAGATCAAACACATCATCGCTACCGGTGACGTATCCGATCACACCACCCACGCCGAATACCTCATCTGGCTGATGCGCTCGCTGGCCGACCACGATCGCAAGACGCGCGGCCATTCGGAACGGGTGCGGGTCTACAGCAACCTCATCGCCGAGGAGATGGACCTACCCGCGGCGGACCGCGAGAAGCTGCACTGGGC
>SHLQ01000057.1 GCA_004282895.1 Acidimicrobiales bacterium | reverse complement strand
GGTTCTGATCGCGCCCGCCCCGCAACGAGTCCGTGAAGAGAGCCACTGTGGGCAACGTCCAGAGGGCGGTCAGGAGCCACAGGGCCCACACCGGAACCGACGACAATCGCCCGTAGATCCGACCACCCAGGGGCGCAGCGATTGTTCGTTCGCCGCCTTCCCGGAGTTCCTTCCCTGGCACGCGCGAATGTTAGTGCCCGCTTCACCAACCGGTCCGTCCAACTCCTTTCGGACGACCCTGCCGAAGGGACCATTGATGAGGGTGCCGCTGGCTCATACTCTCGAAACCGTGTCAATTCTTGATTAGCCAGAGGGCAAATTGCGAGCGGACCGCCCGCAGATTCCGCTTGTCGATCTTCGGCCCGCGCATGACATGATCCGCGCTGACCTGGACTCGGCGTGGAAGTCCGTGACCTCCACGAATCAGTACACGTTGGGCGGATCGTGACCATGGCCCAACCTCCTGATTCAGCGGCAGGCGTGGGCAGGGACCACAGGCCCCCGCAATCTCATCGTCGGCGAACGTTGTCGCGCTGGCCAGAGGTCTACGTCACAATTGCTGGATCGGCTCAGTTCGTCAACGCGACGAGAAGTCCGACTATTACCACCAGTATCACGAACCACACGACGACAACGGTGAGCATCTTGCGGCCCACCTCGGCCCGTCTGTCCAAGCTGGTGAACGGTCGCCAGAAATAGAGGACGTCCTTCGGCGAGGTACCCCACGTGGGATCGTCGGCTTCCACGTCCGAACCGTCTGCGGCATTCATCTGGTCGTCCTTTCCGGTATCTCCACTATTCGCAATGTGTCCGAACCGGTCAAGGCTTCGATCAGATCGTGACCTCGCGTTGTAACGTCGCTATGTGACCACTCGAAACGACGACCGGTACAGCGAGCGCTACGCAGCATCGGGCGCTGCGGTGATGCTGGCGGTGGAACTCGAGGCGCTTGGCACCAACTATCAGGCGACCGGGTACACCACGAAGACCCAAGCGGATGAGCTCGGCCAGCTGTTAAACCTCGGTGCGGACAAAGTCCTTGTCGACCTCGGCGCCGGCTGTGGCTGGCCCGGTCTCTACCTGTCCGAGGAACACGGGTGCGCCGTCATCAGTCTCGACCCCGTCGACACCGGACTCGCCGTTGCTCAGGCTCGAGCGCTGGCGGACGGTATCGCGGAACGAAGTCTGCAGACTCAGGCGTCCGCGACACAGCTTCCCCTGCGATCGAGATCGGTCGACGCGGTGGTCCATACCGACGTGCTTTGTTGAGTACGCCAGAAGCTCTCCGTGTTGAGAGAATGTCGGCGGGTGCTTCGGCCAGGTGGCCACCTCGCGTTCCATACGATCCAACCCGCAGAGAACCTGAGTAAATCGCAACGTCGACGGGTCAGCGCAGCCGGACCGAGTGCGGTCGCACTTCGAACCACGTATCGCAGCCTGCTCTCCAGCGCAGAATTCACGGACATCGTGGCGAGCGACGTGACCAGCAACTACCGAGCAACCCTCCAACGATGGACTGACGCGACGCAGACCCGGCAGGCGGAGATGCGCCGGGTCATGGGGGAGGAGGCCTACGGCGAACGCCTGGCCGATCGCTCCCGTGCGCTGCAGGCCATAGACGACGGTCTGTTGAAACGATTTCAATACGCCGCGCTGCGACCCTGAACCAGCCGACGCGCGTGACTACCGCGGCTTCCAGCCCGGAGAGTGACCTTGGCCTCTTGTCGGGTCACCCTCAGAGTCACAACGATGTAGGGACGCGACTACAAGGAGGATTGTTCTCATGTCTGTGTTTCGAAATAAGGCGGGGTTCGGCTCGTTCGTTGCGATTGCGATGTTGGCGATGTGTTTGCCGGTGCTCACCGGTGCAGGCGCTGCGGCAACACCGATGATCGAAGGGGGTGTTTCAACCGACTGGGTTGCCGGAAACATGTTTCCCCCGGGCAGCGTGATCGACATCACGATCAACGGCACCCTGTTCCCAGCGTCGGCCATCACTAACGCCAACGGTGAGTTTTTCAGTCCACACGAGGTTCTCGGGCCCGATCTGGACTTCGGTGACGTGATTGTCGTTAGCGACGGCACGACCACCAAGGAACTGACACTGACCGGGCCGTTGTCGATTCTCGTCGACAAGAAAGGTACGACCGCGCGGGGCAAAGGTCCCGCTCGTGGTGTCGTGAGTGTCTACGTGGAGGGAGACGCATGCGTGGCAACGATGCAGGCTCGCGTCTCTGAGTTGGGTACGTGGTTCTTGGACCTGACCACCACCTGCCCCGGTGGCGTCGGCTCCTTCATGGGCGCACAGATCAACTATGGGGATGTTGACGGTGACTCGACGGTCGCGGAGCCGGGACCCTCATGTTTCGGAAGAGAGATCACCGTGGACATCGGCAAGGGCCAGATGCCCACCGAGGATGCGGACGTGATCCTCGGAACTGAGGAAGCCGACACGATCAACGCGCTCGGCGGCAAGGATCGGATCTGTGGCCTTGGCGGTGACGATGTCATCCGGGGCGGCGAAGGCAACGATTACATCCTTGGCGACGCTGGCAACGACATGCTCTACGGCGAGAAAGGCCGTGACGTGATCCAAGGTGGCGTAGGCAACGACATGCTCGACGGTGGTCTAAACAACGACCGCATGTCAGGCAACGGTGGTCGCGACACGTTGTTTGGCGGCAACGGACGTGATCGCCTCGACGGCAATGCCGGGCCGGACACCCTCAACGGTGGCGGAGGCAATGACCGCCTGTTGGGCGGTGGAGGCAACGATTTCATCGACGGACGTATCGGCGATGACTTCTGCGTCGAGGGTGAAACCGTGGTGCGCTGCGAGTTCGACTACATCAAGTAGCGAAGAAACGCTTGTATGAAGGTGAAGTGTTTACCTAAGGGTTAGCACTTCACCTGGCGGGCGGCGACACGCAAGGTCGCGTCCGAGGGACCGCCGGCCTGGAAGCCGGGGCCGAATGCAGCCCGCAGGGCCGCCTGAGTGTTCTGGAGGTTCTTTGTGTTCTGCATGTACTCAGTATCGGCGCGAATCATCCATGACTCAACCCTCTGTAGATTGTGTTTTGTACCAATATTTGTCATGCTTGAGAGATGCAGCTCGACGTCGAATCTCTCCGCACATTCACCACCGTTCTTGACCTCGGCGGGATGACCAAAGCCGCGGACGAATTGGGTGTCAGCCAGTCCGCCGTCAGCTGGAAGATCAAACGTCTCGAAGAGAAGGTTGGTCGAGATCTGCTGATCCGGGAGGGCCGCTCGCTTCGCCCGTCGCGCGACGGTCGAGAGCTGCTCGACTACGCCCGGACCATCGTCGCCACCCACGATGAGGCGGTGTGGCGGCTCGAGAGCTCGGAACTGACCGGCTCCGTGAAGCTCGGCACCACCGAGGAGGTGAGCGCCGCTCGAATGTGTGATGTGCTGGCCCGCTTCAACCGCATCCACCCGGGTGCGACAATTGAATTCGTCGTGGACCGTTCCGTTCACCTCGACGCGCTGCTCACCCGGGGTGAGCTCGATGTGGCGGTGCTGCAGATGCTCCCCGACGCGTGCCGTCCCGACGACACCGTCCTCTGGCGGGACTCGCTGGTCTGGGTGAGTGCGCCGGACTGGACGTACGAGACCGGGCCGGTTCCGCTGATCACGTTCGGCGATGGGGGTTTCTACCGCCCACTTGCAGAAGGGGTCTTGCGCGAAGCGGGCATTCGCTCGTCGATCGCCTTCTCCGGCCCGAGCGCAGCCAGCGTGATCGGTGCCACGGAGGCCGGTCTTGGCGTAGCGCTGCTGGCATCGGGTTGGGTTGAGGGCGAGGTGATTCCGTGGCCGCGTGCGAAGCACCTTCCGGCGTTACCCGAGTCGTGCCATGTCGCCAGATCATCTCCGGGCGAGCCCAGCCGCGTGGCCAGTGAGCTCATCGCCGAGATCGTGAGTGAGCTCGGCGAAGCGTAGAGGGACGAAATCGAGGGTCCGCTACGGCCGTGCGTGATCCGTGGCCCGGTTGAGGCCCTCCAGCTTGAACTCCTGCACGGTGACCGCCAGGAGCTTCGCCCGATCGGCAGCTCGGACGGTTGCCGACCGAGGAAAACCGAGCAGGGGACCGAGCTCACCGACGTAGTTGCCGGCGACGAGGGTGGCGAGGTGCTCCTCGGTCCCGTCGACGAGTTCGCGGACCACGTCGATGGATCCTTCTTCGATCTCATAGATGTAGTCGCTGGCGTCACCCTGGCGAAACAGGACCTCGCCTGGTTCCAACGTGCGCTCTCGCTGCCCGGTCTCGACCTCCGCATCGTCTGCGACCGGCGTCATCTCGACAATCTGATCGATCACCGGAAGAAGTCGGTTGTCGTGGGTCGAGATGATGATCGTCCGACCAGATTCTCGCAACCGCCGAAGAAGACTCACGACGGACTCCGCACTGATGAGGTCAAGATTTGCCGTCGGTTCGTCGGCCAGAAGCAGGGGTGGATCAGCCACCAGCCCCCTGGCCACCGCCACTCGTTGCTGCTGGCCGCCACTGAGTTTGCTTGGGCGGTGGTTCGCCCGATCGTCCATTCCCACCTCATCGAGCAGCTGATCCGCCCTGGCCAATGCGGCGCTTCTTGTCTGGCCGGCCACCAGCAGTGGTGCAGCGACGTTTTCTCGGGCGGTGAGGGACGGGATGAGATTGAACCCCTGGAACACGATCCCGATCCTGGATCGACGGTAGTCCTGAAGCTCCTGACCTGACAGGCCGAGCACATCGATTCCCTGCACCGTCACCGAGCCGGAGGTGGCGGGCACCATGCCGCTGAGGACGGACAGCAACGTCGTCTTGCCCGAGCCCGAAGGTCCGAGCAGTCCAACCAGCTGACCAGCTTCGGCCTGCATCGAGAATCCGTCGAGCGGCCGAACGGCGTAGCCGTCGCTCGCATACTCCACGACAAGATCGTCGACTCGCAGGATTGGTTCGCTCATGGATGCAACCTCACTCGAATGCCTCCGCGGCTGGGGTGTTGGCCACCCGTCGAGCACCGGCGATTCCGGCCAGGAGGGCCACGATCACCCCACCGAGGGGGATCTGCCAAAAGGCTTTCGCCGGTACGCGGATGGTCATCGGAAACAACGGGGCAATGAAGACCTGGAGGATCGCCGCGAGCGCCGCGGCCAGCAGGGTGATGATCACTCCTTGAACGATCAGGGAAAGCGCCAGGCTTCGATCCTTGGCGCCAACGGCTTTCAACACGGCGAAGTCTCGGGTGCGTTCGATCGCCGTGATGAAGATCACGGCAGCGATGATGATGAGGGTGATGAGCCAGAGAAGCGCTCGAACCAGATCGACCGACGAGATCGCGTTCAGCAGCGGCACCAGACCATCTGCGCCGACTTCTTCGGGAGTCATCAGCTTCATACCCGCGGGAATGTTCTCCGGCGTGCCGGCCACCAGGGCACCGGTCACCACCGAGCGCCCACCAACCAGAACCTCCTGGGCGTAGTCCAGCTGGGTGAAGGCCAGCGGAACGCCGGCGAGAACCGTAGCGTCCGATGTGAGCCCGACCACTGTGGCCCGACTGCCGGCAAAGTCGATCTCCTGGCCGATAGCGAACCCGGACACCTCGTCGATGAGGACCTCACCGGATGCCGATGGGTACCGCCCCTCGGTGAGGGCCGGCTCGTCGATGACATCGGCTCGGCCAATCACGGTTGCCCGTTCACCATTGACATTCGCCATCCCGATCAGCATCGGTTCGGCGCCGGCGACGCCGTCGAGCGCACCGTCCGGGGCGGCGCTCGCTGAGGTCAGTGGCCCTGTCGACGTCTCTGCGACGAGCCAGTTGTGCTCACCGCCCGCCCGTTCGGCCGCCAACACGGGTTCCCGGTTGAACTGGTTGACCAGACCGGTCATGACGAACAAAAGGGTGACAACGATCGAGACAAGCACGGCGATTACGAGTACCCGCATCTTGCGGTACTGCAGGTCGCGGACGACCAGCATCAACATGTGTGCTCGATCAATGTCGCCTGCGTTGATTCCCCGCTCTCAACCCTCACGTCGTTGCCCCCCGCCAGTGAACTTACTGCACGGCCATCCGATGCCCCAATACGTCCCGTAAGGGCCCACTGGCCCTACCGCCGTCCGGCGACCTCCCTAGGTTGTGTCGGAGAGGAGGGAACATGCTCATTGATCAGTTTCTCCCTGAACGGGACTTCACGGCGGCCGTACACACCCTCGTCGAGGCCGACCCTCGCGCGACGTTCGAGGCGATCTCCGAGGCGAACCTCGGGGATGACACATTCGTGCGCCTCATGAGTGGGGTGCGCGACCTGCCCAACCGAATCAGTGCCATGGCGAGGGGTGAGCACTTCGAACGCATGCCGGACCACATCACGTTCGGCGATCTCTCCAACTCCGAGGAGTGGGTGACGTTGGGCGAGGTCGTCGGTGAGGAGTCTGTTGTGGGCGCTATTGGCAAATTCTGGAAGAAGGACTACGGCTGGGCGACCCCGCCCGCCGAGGACTTCGTCGACTTCAACCGTCCCGGGTACGCCAAGACCGTCGCCGGGTTCTCCGTGCACCGCTACGGCGAAGGCAGCACGCTGCTCACCATGGAGTCGCGTACGGCAGTCACCGACGACGAGGCCCGCTGTCGCTTCAACACGTACTGGCGCTTCATGCGTCCGTTCGCGGCCGCGATGATGCGCCACGGTATCCGGGCCATCAAACGCCATGCCGAGGGAGAGACGCCGACTGCCTCTGGGTGACACGCAGACCGTAAGGTCTGGATTATGACCCGCAGGGCCGCATCTGAACGCACTCAGGCGTATTTCGTAGACGGCAGTTTTCGCGACGAGCTCGCGGCACGCATTTCGATCCGCACCGAGAGTCCCGATGCCACACGACGGCCCGAGCTGTATCGATACCTCGCTGACAATCTGAGCCCTTCGCTGCGCGAGATGGGGTTCGACTGCCGTCTACACGAAAACCCTGTGCCTGACGCCGGCCCGTTTCTCGTCGCGACACGGCATGAATCCGACGATCTTCCGACGGTCATGTCGTACGGGCACGCCGACGTTGTGCTCGGGTACGACGATCAATGGCGTGACGGATTGGATCCCTGGACGATCACCGTCGAAGGTGATCGGTGGTATGGCCGCGGCACGGCCGACAACAAGGGCCAACACACCATCAACCTCGCAGCGCTGCGATCGGTTCTCGAGGAGCGGGGCCATCTCGGTTTCAACGTCGTGCTGTTGTTCGAGACCGGCGAGGAAACGGGCTCGCCTGGGCTGCGCGAATTCTGTGCTGCGAATGCCGAACTCTTCGAGGCGGATGTGTTCATCGCCAGCGACGGCCCTCGGATCCAGGCGGATAGGCCGACGGTCTTCATGGGGTCGCGCGGTGTCTTCAACTTCTCCATGACGTTGACCCTTCGGGAGGGCGGCCATCACTCCGGCAACTGGGGCGGTCTGCTCTCGAATCCAGGCGTGATTCTCGCCCACGCGTTGTCGACGATGATCAGCGTTGACGGCGAGCTTCTGGTTTCGGGCTGGAAAGCTGAGCCCATGACCGAGTCGGTTCGGGAGGCGATTTCACGTCTCTCGGTCGGCGACGCTGACGGACCTGCGATCGATGTCGACTGGGGAGAGCCGGGTCTATCTCCGGAGGAACGTGTCTTCGGTACCAACACGTTCGAGGTGCTTGCCTTCGAGACAGGCAATCCAAAGAATCCAGTCAACGCGATTCCACCAACGGCTATAGCGCACTGTCACATGCGTTTTGTTGCGGGAACCGAGCCGGATGATCTGCTGCCGGCGCTGCGACGGCATCTCGACAGGTACGGCTTCGCGGCCATTGCTCTTGAGCCCGCCGGCGTCGCCATGAACGCGACCCGTCTCGACCCGGATCACCCGTGGGCGCAATGGGCGATCGACTCGATCGAGCGCACGAGCGGCAAGGACGTTTCCGTGTTGCCCAACTTGGGTGGCAGCCTGCCCAACGACGTGTTCGCCGACGTGCTCGAATTGCCGACAATCTGGGTGCCCCATTCCTACGCCGGTTGCTCACAGCATGCGCCCAACGAACATCTCCTCGCGTCCACGTGCGAAGAAGCGCTCAGGGTCATGACTGGACTGTGGTGGGACCTTGGCGCAGGGGATACTCCCCAAGCCTCGAGCTTCTCGGCGAGGAAGCGATAGGAGCCGACGAGGCTGGCCGGCTGGGCGTTGGGAAGACGCACCCAACCAGCTAGCCGCTGGTGTCGAAGGCGAAGATCCGTGCGGGGTTCTCAATGACGAGCAGTTCGATCTCAGCCGCGCGGAGACCACGTTGAAGCAACCGTGGCATCACGTTGGTGATGAGGTGGTCGTATCCGAGACCGCCGTAGGCGTGCAGGCGATGTTTGGTGGCGATGTCATGCGAGAGCAGGATTTGCCTTTCAAGACCCTGCTCGAAATGCCACAACACGACGTCCATTCGCTCCGCATCCGACGGCATGTCGACCGAGGGATTCGGCGGGTACCACGAACTCTCGTTGCCGAACAGGTCATATTCGAGGTAACAGCCGGTGTCGGCCATGTCGCTCAGCCACGCTCGATCCGTACACGTGCGATCGATGTGGCAGATCGTCGTGCGGGTCAGGTCCCCACCCTCCTCGGCGACGATCTCGGCAATCTCCTCGGGTGACTTGGGATCTCGACCGGGGTGCACCATAAGAGGCGCGCCGGTTTCCTTCTGAGCGACCACTGCGGCCCGAAGGCTCTTCTGCTCGTTGGGCAACCACGGATAGGTGCACCCGATCTCACCGATGAGTCCAGCCCGCACATTCGTGCCATCGACGCCGACCTCGATGTCGCGGATGATCTCGGCGGCAAGATCGTCGATGGAACGGTCAGCCATGTCCTCGGGGTGGGTGCCGCCCAGGTAGTAGCCCGCACCCATGATGATGTGGGTTCCGGTGGCCTCGGCGATTCGAACGAGGGGGCCGGGGTCCCGGCCCAGTCCGTTGTTCGTCGGGTCGACGATGGTCCGTCCACCCGCTTCGACAAAACGTTTCAACTCGGCGATCGCCAACTCTTCGGAGTCAAGATGCACGTTGTGGTGGTTGGACGTCCAGTGGTAGGCGACCCAGCCGCGATTCTCGAGGCTGATCTCCGCGTCAGCCAGACCCCGATCACCGGCTTCGGGTGGATCCACATACATGAAGGAGCCGTCCATCAACACGTGGTCGTGCGCGAGGCTGATGCCGAGGTCCGAGGCATCGACCGGTCCGAGGACCGTCAGCGCCTTGCCGTCAAGCTCAGGGATCAGGAGAGAACCGCCCGTGCGCTGATCTCTACGAGTAATCCTTCGAAGGCGAGGTCGACGCCGCCCACCAACGTCGCCGACGGTCCTGGGTCAGAGAAGAACTCGGCGCGAGCTTCACCCGCCGCCGGCCGGTAACGAATGTCGGTGAGAAAGATGTCGAGTGACACAACATCGTCGAGCGTGCCGCCTGCTGCGGTCACGTAGCTCTCGATGTGACGCAGACACTGTCGGCACTGCTCGAGCGGATCGTTGGGGCCGACGAGCTCGCCGTTGTCCAGCGCAATCTGGCCGGAGATGAAGAGTAGGTCCCCCTTGCGAATGCACTGCGATCCGGCGCGGGCGTCTCCGGGTTCGGCGACGTTGGGGATCGAGATGTTTTCACGGGCAGCCATGCTGGTGACTCCTTCTCACTCGGTCGGTGCAGGGCCGACGACATGATCCAGAACGTAGTTCGAGAATTCGTGCACGGTTCGTTCCTCGGTGGGGGAGTAGCGGGTGAGACTCGACAGTCGCCCTCGAATCCCACGATGTACGAGCTCGCACACTCCCTTGTCCTCCTCGAGGAACATGTTCATAGACGGGTAGTACTTCTCGTCCGCCTCGGTTTCGAAATCGGGCCGATCGATCGTGCTTTGCGGGAAGCAACACCACGAAGTGATGCGAGTCCATTCGGGACCTTCGGGGAAGTACTGGTGGAACGTGATGCGATCGGGTGGCACGTTCAGGAGCAGGTGGGGATACCCAATGATGAAATGGGTCGAGATCTCGTCGTCGGCCGACAATCCCTCGACGAACGGCAGCGTGTGATTGCGAGGGACGTAGAGACCGTTCTCGTTGTCGCTGCTGTTGATCGCATAAACCATCGGTTCCCCATCGGCCTTGAACGCCGTCCGTTTGGCCCCCGGGTAGAACGTGTCGAGTGACCCTCGGTGCACGGTACGAACGTGATACCCCTCGCGCGAGTTCTCCACCCAGATCTTCCAGTTGGCGTTGAACCGGTTCTCCCATTTCTTTGTGACCTTCATGTCCTCCATGCGGTAGCTGGCGAGACGATCAACAAGGCCCCCCAACGACGTGAGCAACGGGGTGGCGTCCGGATCGAAGTTGATGAAGACGAAGCCGGCCCACGTCTCCGCGCGGACCGAGGCGAGCGTGTGCTCGGACTTGTCGAAGCCTTCTGCGTCCTGCATGGATGGTGTGGCCAGCAGTCGGCCATCGAGTGCATAGGTCCACGCGTGATACGGGCATTGGATCTTCTTGCAGTTGCCCGAACCGGCCAGAAGCTCGGACCCTCGGTGACGACAGGACGCGGACAAGGCCCGGACCACACGGTCGTCGTCTCGGAGGATGATGAGCGGCTCGCCGATGATGTCGAGCCGCACGTAGTCGCCCGGGTTGGGGATCTCCTCCTCGCGCGTGGCGACCAGCCACTGCTTCATGAAGATGGTCTCCACCTCGCGGTCGTACCACTCCTGTGAGAAGTACACGTCGGGTGGCAGCGGCGTCGCTTGTTCGATTGGCTTGCGGGTTTCGACGTACCGCTCAGCGGCAAAGATGTTGTGGTTCATTGTCCCCCTGGATCGACAGTACCGTTCAGCGCCGCACGCATCCATGGGCATGTCTCAACGAAGCAGGTCGTTCACCAATGCGTTGGTGCTTGCCAGACGGCGCGCGGTGCGTTGCAGGATCAGCTGGGTGAGTTGCCACGCAACGGCAGGTTGGCTTTCGGTGAGTTGATCGAAGGTGGCGTGGTCCATCTTCAACAAGACGGCATCTGAGTCAGCGGTCACCGTTGCCGTGGCAGCGTCGCCAGTGAAGAAGCCGACCTCGCCGAGGAAGGCTCCAGGGGCGACGCGTCGCAGCCGGCGGGCTCGACTCGTGTTTGGCACCCACACGGTGAATGTGCCCGATTGGACGAGGAACAGGGGGCTGCCGTGTTCGAGCGCGGTGATGATGTTCGTTCCCGCTTCCACATCGATCGTCTCGAAGTGAGCAGCGAGAGCCGGGGCCAAGCCGGTATCGGTTGATGTCGACATGTCGTGGGGTCGATCGGCCAGGAGTTTCTCCTCCACCGACTCGAGCGCACGATCCAGGTCCGGAAAGATGCGATCGTGGTGGCCGTTGGCCGCCATCGACTCGAGGAGCGCAGGCCGCAAGTCGCTGAAATGCAGGTGAGCATCATGTTGTTCGCAGCGGCGAAGCAACCGCTGAAGCTCGGCCTCGGCCGATGAGTCGATGCCAGTGACCTGGCGGAAGTCGAGAATGATGTCGTGGATCTCCTGCTCGGATTCAAGCGCGGCCCGCACGCGATGTCCGACACGAGCTGCCGTGCCGAAGAAGAGGAAACCACCCAGGCCGAGAATGAGGGTGGACGCGCCTTCAATCTTCAGGAGTGCCACGTCGTCTGCGTCACGGTCAAGATTGCTTCGCATGGTCGCGCCCGTGGTCTCGAGCCGAACCGGGTTGAGCGAGGCGTATCGGATAACGAAGAGTCCTGCGGCAATGGCGATGCCGAGGCCAACACCTTCGAGCACTCCAAAGAAGCCCATCGTGACGGGGATGACAACGGTCAGCACTCGATCGGTGGACGAACCCTTCAGGATGCCGTCGACGAACCAACGCTGAAGGAGCGCGAGCCCCGGCGCCATCACCAGCGCTCCGGCGACGAATCGAGGCAGTGCGCCGAGCACCTCCGGTCCAGCAAGAATCGTCGTGAGCGCAATTGCCACGAAGGCAAGAGAGACCATGCGCGAAGAGGTGTGAAGTCGACGGGCCAGAAGTGTTTGGCCAATCCCGACGTAGCCCACGGTCCCGCCAACGAGCCCCGACGCGATGCTCGCACCCCCCGACAACCGCAGCTCATGATCGACATCGACGTTCTCGCCCATCTCCGCCTCAACGCCCGTGATGTTGAGCAGAAGCCCAACGATGGAAATCACGGTCACTGCCGCGATGCCCGGCGTTGCCCGAGCGATCGCGCCCCAGTCCACGGCCTGAAGGTCATTCGGGCTGAGAATGCCGAGACCGCTACTGTCGGGTAACGGGCCGAGAAGCCAACCGTTCGCTTCAACCGAGTCGAGGTCGCTCGTCATTTGCACCACGAGATGAAATCCGACGATCGCCAGCACAATGAGCGCGCTCGGTTTTGTGGCGCCGGGGATGAACACGATGGTCAGCGCGAGCAACACGCCAGGCACCCAAAACTGTGCAAACTCCGCGGTGAACAAGTCCGCGGTGAAGAGGCCAACGCCCCGGTTGAGCACGACACGCATTCCGCCGTCGAGCATGAGCCAACCGGTTCCGGCCACGTATCCACCAATGACGGGGAACGGAACGAACCGCACGAGCTCGCCCATTTCGAACTTGCCCATGAGATAGGTCAGGATGCTGCTCACCACGGTGGCAATCGCGACAAACGCCGCCACAGTGACCGCTTTGTCGTCGGCGACATCGTCCAGAAGCCGAACCGCGAGAGCTGCGACGACAACGGTCACGCTGCTGTTGGCGCTCGCGACCATCGTGGTGAAGTTCGAGCGAAGCGCCATCACGACGGACACGATCAGGCTGCCGAGAAGGAAACTCACGACCGCAGGGCCAAGACGGCTCGATGCGTCTTCGGCGAAGATGAGGGCCGCGAGCGAAATCGCGGAGCCTGTTTGCATCAGGCCGAGCGCCAAGGCTGGCGCAACGGCTCGGGTTCGCCCTCGACGAGCATCTTGCGTTGTCCCGCTCATTGAGACGAATGGTACTTCCGACAATCGTCAGAAGATCGAATCGGACCAACTGGCCCAGGTTCGCTATTTCCCGAAACGCTTCTTCTTGGCCTTCTTCGATACCGATTCGGTGAACCAATCAGCTTCGTCGTCCCCAGCAGCCTGCATGTCGTCGTCGTCGCCGACGTCGGCACCATTGGACCGCGGTATCTGCGGCTGGCTCGACTGCAACTCAAGCGTGTCGATGCGTCTCATCGCGGCCGCCAGGTTTGCCTTCAAGGTCTCGACCTCGGAGCGGCTCTCTTCGAGAGACTTCGTCATGTGGGTGACGGACTCGGTCAGAGTCGAATCGAGGTTCGTCGAACGGCTTTGCAGCTCCGTCAGCGTTGCGATGCTGGACCCAATGCCGTCAACCTGATGCTCGAGGTCAGCGAAGCGGGCGTTGTGACGGCCATCGCCCTCGAGCTCGACGAGACGAGTGGACTGGCGTCCGAGTTCCTGCTGGATGGCCTTGACAAGGTCGGTCTGGAGAACGCGGAGGTTTTCCGAGAACTGGTATGCCTCGTTGGCGACCTGACGGGCGAGATTGGCCTCGCCGCGGATCGCGGCGATGGACTGATGTGCCGCCCCCTCCGGGTCTTCGATGTAGATCTGCTCGTCGAGTTGGACCTGTGCTTGGGAAACACTGTCCGTTAGTACCGATCGGGCGTCGGCAACCTGTGTCGCCAACTCCCCTTCGACCCGTGTGACGTTCTCGGACATCCGCTGTTCGTTGTCTGCCGCCTGTCGGGCCAGCTCGGCCCGCGCTTCTTCGATTCGCTTCGTTAGATGCTCTTCGGCCTCGCTGATCCGTTGATCGATGGCCGGGTCGACGTAGTTGGCCTGGTGTTCATACGCTTTCTCGATCGCGTCAACCCGTTCGAGGAGATCGGAAGGAAGCTCCGTCTGGGAAACGGTCTCATGGAGACGCTCAAGTTGCTCCGTTGCCTCCGACGCCCTGGTTAGTGCCGTTGCCGACGTCTGCTGAAGATTGACGATCTGATCGGCGGTCTCATCGAATCGATCGAGCGTGTGATTCGACATGGTCGCGGCTTCCGCGACGCGCTCGTCGAGAGCGGTGAGTTGAGCTTCGAGCTCATCGAGCTTCTCGGATACGGACCCGTCGACTTCTTCGCCGTCGGAGGCATCAAGCTCCTCGCGCAGCACATCGAGCTGCGAGATCAGTTCGGCGATCTGCTCGTGGGCATCGTCGGCCCGAGATGTGGCTTCATCACTCTGGGTCTTCGCCGACTGGGCAAGGTCGCTTGACTCTGCGGCTCGTTGTGCTGCCTCTTCCACGCGACGTACGAGGTCTTCGTTGGTCTGGATCTGTTCCTCGACATGTTCGCTGATCAGAAGCGAGACGGTCTCGATCTGCTCGTCGAGGTCTGCGCTTGTGCTCAGGGATTCGATTCGCTGGTGGGCGTCGTCCGCACGCTGGAGCGCAGTGTCTGACTGGCCCTTGACGGACGTGAGGATGACCTCGGCCTCAGCGATGCGCATAGCGGCGTCGCCGATCGACTCCGCCGCGTCGGTCGCACGTTCCGCTTGTTCGGTCACGTTTGCCGTGTGGGTTCGCAGCTCGGTGAGCTGTTGCACGGTGTCATCGATCCGGTCGTGCGCAGCGATCGTGCGACGACGCAGTTCAACGATCTTTGCGTCGGTGGCACCGTTGTGCTCGAGGGCGTGTTCTGCCTTTGCTTCGACGTCTTCAAGGCGGTCTCGGGTGTTGCGAAGCTTGGCCGAGTTGGTCTTCACTTCCTCATCGGTGTCGGCAAATCGCTCCGCGAGATCCGACACATGATTGACACCCTGGTCGCGGAGCTCACCGAGCGATGACTCCGTGGCATCCATGCGGCCGCCGAGCTCTTCAATCTGAAGGTTCGAATCGACGAGCCGACCGTCGATCTGGTGGATCTTGGAGTCGGTGGCGTCGGTCTTCGTGGTGATTTCGGCAATGCGTTCCGAAAGGTAGGACACGCGTCCGGCGGTTTCGTTCGAGAGCTCCGCGTCATGGGCAAGAGCCTGGATGCGCTCGTTGCTGTTCTCTTGGGTTTCGATCCGCCCGACGACATCGGAGAGCTGCTCACCCATCGACGTCATCCGGTCATCGACGCCGGCGACGCGGTCGTCGACGCCATGGACGTGGTTGTTGATCTCGTTGATGCGTTCGTCCACTCCGGCGACGCGGTCGTCGACGCCATGGACGTGGTCGTTGACCTCGTTGATGCGTTCGTCCAGTCCGGCGACGCGGTCGTCGACCGAGGAGACATGGTCGGTCATCGAGGAGATTCGTTCGTTGACACTTATGACGTGCTCGTCAACGGCGACGAGGTGCTGATCGACCGCGGTGACTCGGCCTGTCAGCTCGCCATGATGAACGTCAACCTGTTCTGCGACCAGAGAGATTTCCTCGGCCTGCGCGGCGATCGATGAAGCGTTTGATTCAAGTTGCGTCTGGCTTTCCTGTGTGACTTGGGCCAGGTCGGCCATGTCCGTGGAGAGGGACTGCAGGGTTTCGCCAGTTGCGGCACCGGACGATTCAAGATCGGCAAGTCGGTCAACCTGGGGGAGTTCGGCAAGACGACTGTCGATCTCGGCGTCCTGCATGTCCAGTCGTTCGGTGAGGAACTCTCGGGCTTCCGCCACCTGCTCGGCGAGCTGTTGTTCGGTGTCGGTGACCTGGGACCGAAGATGGTCTTGGACCGACGCAACTTCGCTGGCGAGGTAGTCCTCGGCCGCCGTGACCTGTTCTTGCAGGCGGGTCTGAACCTCGCCGACGTCGGCGGCGATCTTCGCCTCCGCTTCGCTGACTCGTTCGTCAATGGAGTTGCCGGCGACGGCGATTTCCTCGCGAACATCAATAAGGGCCGTGTCGAACGAAGCGATGCGGGCCTCGAGCTCGGCAGTTGCTTCCGGCGACGCCAAGGCGTCGACTTCCTGGGACAACCCGTCGAGGCGCTGGAATGCCTCTTCGAGATAGGACATCAGGGTCGAGAGTTCGTCCGCGTCCTTCATGCGGGCGTTCTCAATCGTGGCGACTCGCGTCTCGACTGCGGTGACAGAGGCATTGGCTTCGTTCGCTGCAGCAGCACCCACCTCGCGGGCGAGCTCGGTATTTGTGGCGTCGATCTGTGAACGCAGGTCGGTGAGCTGTTCCGTGACGCGTTGTACGACCACGTTGTTCGAGCGTTGGTCGGCGATCATCTTCTCGACTTCGAGCAGACGACCGTTCACATCGTGCACGTGCGAGCTCAGCTCGGAGACGCGGGCGTCGGAGCTGGCGCGGTTTGTGTCCAGCGTGATTGCCCGGGCCACGGATCGGGCGAGTGACAGGTCCGTGGACATCTCTGGCCACTCGGTGGAATCAGGGTCCGTGAAGGATTCGTTTTTGTTCATGATCTCCGTCGCCGGTTCGTGGTCGGTATTACCCATGTGGGCCTTTCGGTTGGCCCGCGCGGTTTATTAGCTTTGGAGCCTCTCGGCTACGCCTCCACGAAAATTTCTTCTGAGCCGTTTGACCTTCGTGACTCATTCGCGAGGCGTCCAAATATCACGGATGGTGGTGAATTGTTGGCTGATCTCACGCGGTCATCATCCAGCCGCTCCACACGTGGCCTTGACCACGTGTGGTGGGATTATTGGCCGCGGCGATCGCTTCGAGCGATCTTGCGCGTTCGGGTGAGTCGCACCACGCTTTTCAGATGTACCAACACGTGGCGCTCATCGACTGGCTGGCGCTGGTCTTCGCGAGCATGCTTCTCGCCGGCGCAATTGCCGGACTATTCGTGCTCCTGCTGGTTGCCAGCAACGAGCGATACCGCAACACGGCGACGATCGGTCGCGCGTTCCGGGGCCTCAAACCCGCCTCGGTGAGCCGCTCCACCGCACCGAACGTGCAGCCGGCGGCCTTGTTGCGTCCACCACCGATTCCCGACGTCGCCCGCCAGAGCGAGCTCGCGCAGCGGGCCGGTCGGATCCGTCCGCGCCCCGAAACGGTGTCATCCCGCGATATAGCGGCTCGGGCCGCACGTTTGCGTGGTCGTCACGTTGCCGCCCGTCAGCCAGGGTTCTTCGACGACCCCGCCGGTCGCTTCCACTACCGCTACTGGGATGGTGGGAAGTGGACCGAACATGTGAAGGACGACAACAGTCGCTTCACTGACCCAATCTGAGTCCGTCTTCTACGAAGACAACCGAGAGGAGCGGGCCTGGGCACCCTGAACGGTGTCCACGACGAGCTCCTGCAGCTCGAGTCCGAGACGTTCGAACCGCACGCCAACTCTGACGCAGGTGTCGTCATGGGGGACGATACTTCCGGTGCGGATGATGCCGGCATGGTCGTCCAACCAGACCCGGTAGCGCTTCTTCACCTTCAGCCGAGCGTCGTTCGGAACGATTATCGCCGCGCCGCCGTGGGACAGGTCCACAAGGAGCGCCTCGATGGCATCCGGGCGCCGGAAGAGCCCGTTGCTCAGTTCGATCACGATGGGCAGCGCCATGGAATAGCGCGCCTTCGCTCGTGTCGGGGATTCGGCTGCGGCCATGCTCTTGTATTCGGGTTCCGCGTGCCCGGCTTGAGCGTTAGATGCGATGAGCGTCCACGTCGATTGCCGCTGCCCGCTCGTCAGGGGACGGATGGGTGATGCCCAAAACGAACTCCCGGTCGTATCCACGGAAGAAGCGGTCGGCCTGTTTGGAGAACTCGCGGATCATGAAGAAGTTGGCTGAACCTCCAACCGCAGCGCCTATGCCGAAGGGGAGGAGCTTGCCCACGGTCGCCGCACCACGACGAGTACCCCACTTCTTCAGCACCTGGGTGACGAGTGTCGAGTTGATCCGACGGAGGGCGTCGATCGTGGCCATTTGGCCGCCGCCTCCGACGATCGCCTCATTGGCGATGTCGAGGGCAGGCCCATCCATCGAGATACCGAGGTCGCGGGCCAGCGTGGTGAATTCCTGCGCGGCGTCATCACCGAACGCGAGCACCGCCAGAACCCATGCCCGCCGTTCGTCGACGGTGGCGTCCGTGTGACCGTGAGCGGCACCGATGGCCATCACCATGTCCGTGATCTTCAAGGCGACGACGCCGAGCTCGGCGGCGAGGGTGCCTATCGCGACCGAGGTGCCAACACCCGGAGCCGCCGCGGTCGCGCCGGCCGCGGCACCAAGTGCGGTCAGGTTCTTTCGGATTGGGCTGCTGATGGACTTCACCTTCTGGCGGGGTGTGGTGCCAGGTGCTTCCGCAGCGGCCGCAATGGCACGATCCCACCGGTTCTCCACCGCTCGGTTGATGCCC
>SHLQ01000210.1 GCA_004282895.1 Acidimicrobiales bacterium | reverse complement strand
CATCCCCGAGGGCGTGCGCTGCCCGATGGAGCTGTCGACGTACTTCCGCATCAACTCGATGAACACCGGACAGTTCGAGCGCACGCTGATCGTGGCCGAGGACGACTCCCACGTCTCCTACCTCGAGGGGTGCACGGCTCCCCAGCGCGACGAGAACCAGCTCCACGCGGCTGTCGTCGAGCTGGTCGCCAAGGACCGGGCCGAGATCAAGTACTCGACCGTGCAGAACTGGTACCCGGGCGACGAGAACGGCGTGGGTGGCATCTACAACTTCGTCACCAAGCGAGGCCGTGCCCACACCGACGCCAAGATCTCCTGGACCCAGGTCGAGACCGGGTCGTCGATCACGTGGAAGTACCCCAGCGTGATCCTCCAGGGCGACCGTTCGGTCGGCGAGTTCTACTCCGTGGCGCTGTCGTCCAAGCACCAGCAGGCCGACACCGGCACCAAGATGATCCACATCGGAGCCGACACCACCAGCAGCATCATCTCCAAGGGCATCTCCGCCGCGAAGGGTCAGAACACCTACCGGGGCCTGGTGAAGATGCTCCGGTCCGCCGAAAACGCCCGCAACTACACCCAGTGCGATTCGTTGCTGCTCGGCAAGGAGTGCGGCGCCCACACCGTGCCCTACATCGAAGTCAAGAATCCCACCGCCAAGGTCGAGCACGAGGCCTCGACCTCCACCGTCGGTGAGGACCAGCTGTACTACTGCCGCCAGCGCGGCATGAACGAAGAAGACGCCATGGCCATGATCGTCAACGGCTTCTGTCGTGAGGTGTTCGACGAGCTCCCGATGGAGTTCGCCGTGGAAGCTCAGCGGCTGCTGAGCGTAAGTTTGGAAGGAAGTGTCGGCTGATGCTGCACGTGAAGAACCTGACCGCTTCGGTCGGTGAGGCCGAGATCCTGACGGGCCTCGACCTCGAGGTCGGCGCCGGTGAGGTCCACGCGATCATGGGCCCGAACGGGTCGGGCAAGAGCACCTTCGCCCACGCGCTCGCGGGCCGCGACGGCTACGAGATCGCCGGCGAGGCGATCCTCGACGGCGTCGATCTGCTCGAGCTCGAGCCCGAGGAGCGCGCGGCGGCCGGTGTCTTCATGGGGTTCCAATACCCGGTGGAGATCCCGGGCGTGAACAACATGTACTTCCTGCGCACGGCCCTCAACTCGGTTCGCCGGGCCCGCGGCGACTACGAGATCTCCGCCCGTGACTTCCTCGCCGTCGCCAACGAGGCCATGGAACTGGTCGAGATGAAGGAGGGCTTTCTCAACCGCTCGGTCAACGCCGGATTCAGCGGTGGCGAGAAGAAGCGCAACGAGATCCTCCAGATGGCGGTCATGCAGCCTCGCCTCGCCGTGCTCGACGAGACCGACTCGGGACTCGACATCGACGCGCTTCGTGTCGTGGCCAACGGCGTGAACTCGCTTCGTGGGCCCGAACGATCGATGATTGTGATCACCCACTACCAGCGGCTGCTTGACTACATCAAGCCCGACTTCGTGCACGTCCTGGTCAACGGCCGGATCGTCGAATCGGGCGACCACACCCTCGCGTTGCACCTCGAGGACCACGGCTATGCGGACTTCGTGGCCGACGACGCGGCGCTGTCGGGGGCACCCGCGTGATCGTCGACGTCCTTCCGGGCCGCACCGCCGCCCTCGAGCAGGTGTCGTCGCTGGAGCTGCCGACCAAGCGTGACGAGGCGTGGCGCTACGCCCCCCACAAGGCCCTCGGCGCGCTCACCTTCGGTCCCGCCGCGGCACCGGCTGCGGTTCCCGCCGATGTCGATGCTCAGATCCCCGAGATCGAGGGTCCGCGGTTAGTCATCGTCAACGGGGTGTTCGACCCCGAGCGCTCGCGCCTCGATGCCACGCCGTCCTCGCTTCGCGTCGAGAGCCTCGCGGAGGCCACCGACGAGGCCGTGGTCGGCCTGCTCCAGCGTGAGTACGACGCCGCCGAAGATGCGTTCTCGATCATCAACCGGGCCTACGGCACCGGCGGCGCACTCGTGCTCGTGGACGGCCGGGTCGACAAGACGATCCACGTTGTGAACGTGGTCGCCCCGGAGGTCCCGCAGGCCGCCACCGCTGCGCGTGTCATCGTCGAGATGGCGGAAGGCAGCGCAGCCACACTCGTCGAGACCCGCATCGGAAGCGGCGACGTCGGCGCATGCAACATCCGAACCGAGATCTCCCTGGCCGCCGGGGCCAGCCTCGAACACATCGTGCTCCAGGATCTTCCGACAACCCAGATCCATCTGGGCCGCGTCGACGTCGTGCAGGCCGCTGACAGCTGCTACCAGACCCGCCTGTTCAACCTCGGTGCCGACTATGGCCGCGTCGCCTACCACGTACACCTTGCGGGCGAGGGGGCCGAAGCCGACCTCTCGGGCCTCTACTTCGGCTTCGGGGACCAGACGCTCGACCAGCAGATCACCGTCGTGCACGCCGCCGCGAACTGCCGCACTAGCCAGTCCTATCGGGGCGTGCTCGACGACGAGAGCACCGGAATCTGGAACGGCGGCGTCGACGTTCGTCCGGGCGCTGACGGCACCGACTCCGTGCAGTCCAACGACAACCTGGTGTTGTCCCGCAGAGCCGAGGTCAACACGATGCCGCGTCTCGAGATCCTGGCCGACGAGGTCTCGTGCCAGCACGGCGCCACGGTGGGTGAGCTGGACGAGGAGGCGCTCTACTACCTGCGTAGCCGGGGCATCGGCCAGGCCGAGGCTCGCCGGTTGCTGATCAACGGCTTCGCCGACCAGGTGATGGACGACCTGCACGACGACGTGCTGCGGACCTGGATCGCCGAGCGCCTCGGACCTGACCATGCGTGAGTCCAAGGTCGGTATCCGCGCCTCACGGGCCTTCGCGCTGCCCCGTGACGTCAAGGCGACGATCATTCCGGCCGGAATCCCCACTGTGCTCGCCGAGGGCGAGCAGGTCACGTTGTTGCAGGCACTCGGCAGTACGGCGACGGTCACTACCGGCGAGGGCGAGATGGTCCGGCTCACCGCCGGCGATTCGGTCGAGTTCGGGTTCATCGACGCGGTGGAAGCCCGCGAGGTTGTCGACGGCGAATTCAGCATCGAAGCCGTGTGGGAAGCTGCCGCCACGGTCTATGACCCCGAGATCCCCGTCGACATCGTCGAGCTCGGGCTCGTGTACAAGGTGGAGCCCTCCGATCTGCCGAGCGGCAACAAGCGGGTCGACATCGACATGTCGGTCACCGCGCCGTTCTGTGGGATGGGCGACATCATGCGCCAGGACCTCCACGACGCCGTCGCCGCGCTGCCCGGGGTCGAAGAGGTCGAAGTCGCCCTGGTGTTCGATCCGCCGTGGGACGTGTCGCGCCTCTCCGACGTGGCCCGACTCGAGCTGGGGATGATGTGACCGACGCGTCGCCCAACGACCCTACCGATACCGTCGATCCCACGGATCGAGTTGTCGCCGAGCGTGCCGGCGACGAACCGCCGGTCCCCAAGGTCGCCGAGCCACGCGTGGAGGGCACCGATGTCGACACCGCAGCGATCATGAACGCATTGCGCGGCGTCATCGATCCCGAACTCGGCGACAACATCGTCGACCTCGGCATGGTCAAACTGCTCGAACGCAGCGCCGACCGCGCCATGCACATCACGATCGCGTTGACCACCGCCGGTTGCCCACTGCGGGCTCAGCTGATGCGCGACACCAAAGCCCGGGTCGCGTCGCTTCCGGGCATCGACGTTGTCAAGATTCACTTCGGCGAGATGACCGCCGACGAACGCAGCAACGTCATGGCTCGGGCCCGCTGGAAAGCACGCGACAACGCCCTCGAAACCGACATACCGTCGAGCTGTCGCATCCTCGCCATCTCCTCAGGCAAAGGCGGTGTCGGCAAGTCAACCGTCACGGCCAACCTCGCCGTGCTGCTGGCCGACCGCGGCTACTCGGTTGGTGTGCTCGATGCTGACGTGGGCGGATTCTCGATGCCGCAACTCCTCGGCATCAATACCGAGATTGAAGGCGAGGGGGCCGGCGAAGGCAAAGCCGTCATGAAGCCGGTCGAGAAACGAGTCGGCGAGGGAGCGCTTCGAGTCGTTTCGATGGGTTCGATCGCCGGTACCAACGAGACCGAGGCCATCATGTGGCGTGGATTGATGCTCAACCGCGCGGTGCAGCACTTCATCGAAGACGTGCAGTGGGGCGAGCTCGACTATCTGCTCATCGACATGCCCCCGGGCACGTCCGACATACAAATGGGTCTCGCCCGCATGCTGCCGAGGACCGATGTGGTAATCGTGACCACCCCGGCCAAGGCCGCGCAACAAGTCGCCGCGCGAGCTGCCGACATGGCCCGCAAGGGGTATCTCCGCGTCGCAGGCGTCATCGAGAACATGGGCCCCTCCACCAACCCCGACGGCACAGTCACCGCAGTGTTCGGCTCCGGAGGCGGAAAGCGGCTCGCTGAGGACATCGGCGTGCCGCTCCTCGGATCCATTCCGCTCGACCCGGCCGTCGCTCCAACCAGCGATGCGGGCACCGCCGTCGCAACGGAGCGCCCCGATTCGCCAGCCGGGAGAGCCTATCGAGAGCTGGCCAACATCATCGTCACCGATGTCGCGCCCCCGATCGAGATCTCCGAATGCAGCCTGCGAGGAACCCTGATTCGGGCCGGAGCCGACCTCGAAGGAGCCCGAACCCGCGCCGAGTCACGACAGCGCGAACCGAACACGACGACGTGACGACCTCACAAGCGGAGCAGCTCAATGAGCGCCTGCCGCATATCATCCAGCCCAATCTCCCGGCCGGTACTTCTCGCCGGCGGCTCTGAGCCAACTCGACCTCGCCCGCCTGTGGTTGCCAGAAACTTAGTCGTGAGCCGGTGACCAGGTACTTCGCGTCACGCGGTGGCCAGTTCGATGCTCCATGGGGCGCGTGTACTTTGGGTTAAACTCGCCCCTCCGACACAAGCGTGAGTACACGCCAGAGTTCTTCGAGTTCCCGCGTTTCTTCGAGATCGGTCGGAAGCAGTCGGAGTTCAGCAGTTGGCCATGGCGTTGAGGGCCGAGCAGATCTTCTGGCGGCCGCCCACACCGAGCTGGCCGAGTCGTCTTGTGAGAACGGATTTCGGCACGGAAGCGAGATTGTCGAAGGTGGCGACGCTGTCGTGGTCGAT
>SHLQ01000209.1 GCA_004282895.1 Acidimicrobiales bacterium | reverse complement strand
GGTATAGATCATGACGCCGACCATCGATCGGGGTTTCGAGCCGGAACGGCGCGCGCACGCGCTGATCGAAGCGCTTCCGTACATTGACCGTTTCCGCGGCGCAGTCGTCGTTGTGAAGTTCGGTGGGAACGCCATGGTCGACCCCGACCTCAGCCGCACGTTCGCGGAGGACATCGTGCTGCTTCGGTCCGTCGGGCTGAAGCCGGTGGTTGTACATGGCGGCGGGCCGCAGATCGGCAACCTTCTCGGTCGTCTCGGAAAGGAAAGCGAGTTCCGCGATGGTCTGCGCGTGACAGACGCCGAAACACTCGATGTTGCCCGCATGGTGCTGGTGGGCAAGGTCGGCCGCGACATCGTCGGCTCGATCAACGTTCACGGCGCCTACGCGGTCGGACTCTCGGGAGAGGACGGCGGACTCATCCGTGCCAAAGAACGCGACCCAGAGCTCGGTTTCGTTGGTGACATCGTCGAAGTGAAGCCGAACATCGTTGAGCGTCTGCTGGCGGAGGAAATGATCCCCGTTATCAGCACGATCGGCTCCGATCCTTCCGGACAGGCGTACAACATCAACGCCGACACAGTTGCGGGCGCACTTGCTGGTGCACTTGGCGCAGAGAAAGCCGTCTACCTCACCGACGTCCCAGGCCTGCTGAAGGACATCAACGATCCCGAGAGCATCATTGCGACGTCCACCGTGGACGAACTTCGCGGACTGATCGACGACGGGACGATCGCCGGCGGCATGATCCCGAAAGTGAACGCGTGCATCGAGGCGGTCGAGGCCGGCGCAAACGCGGCTCACATGCTCGACGGCCGGGTGCCACACGTGCTCCTGCTCGAGCTCTTCACGGACGCAGGTATCGGCACCAAGATCACGCAGGGAGACGCGGCATCATGACCACACACAAAGAAGGCGTGAACGCGGGGCCGGCACTCGCGTTCTGCCCGGTGATGAGCAACTACGGCGCACCGAGTATCACGCTCGTTGAGGGGCGAGGCACAGAGGTTTGGGACAACACGGGGAAGCGATATCTCGACTTTCTGACCGGTCTGGCGGTCACCAGCCTGGGGCACAGCAACCCGGCGGTCGTTGACGCCATCACCGAACAGGCAGCGAAACTGATTCACGTCAGCAACCTGTACAACACCATTCCCGGGCCCGAGGTCGCGATCGCCTTGGATCAGCTGATACAGACGTTCCCGAACGGCGCTGCACCCACCGCACAACGCGGCCAGGTCCTGTTCCAGAACTCCGGGGCGGAGGCCAACGAGGCCGCCATCAAACTGGCACGCAAGTACAACGGTCGGGGCCGCCATGTGGTCCTGTCCGCACTTCGGTCGTTCCATGGTCGAACGCTCGCCACGCTGCATGCCACGGGCCAGCCGGAGAAACACGAGCCGTTCCAGCCGTTGCCGGAGGGGTTCCGTCACGCGGCGTATGACGACGTTGGGGCGATGGAGTCTGCGCTCGACCCAAGTGTTGGTGCGATCCTGGTCGAGCCGATCCAGGGTGAAGGCGGCGTCAATACACCCAATCCGAAGTACCTCAGCGACCTGAGGGACCTCTGCGACGATCGCGAGCTCCTGCTCATCCTCGACGAAATTCAGACGGGGATCGCTCGAACCGGTGCATGGTTCGGTTTTCAGCACGCCGGCATCCTGCCGGACATCGTGACGATGGCCAAGGGTCTCGGCAACGGCATGCCAATTGGCGCCGTGTGGGCCAAACGTGAGGTTGCGGAGGCGTTCAAACCGGGCGACCACGGTTCGACGTTCGCAGGCCAACCGTTGGCTGCCGCCGCAGCGCGGGCGGTGCTGAAGGAGATGGCGCGCATCGACGCGCCAAACCTGGCCGCCGACCGTGGAATCGAACTGACGAACGCGCTGCTCACCCTCGACGGTGTCGACTCGGTCCGTGGCGCCGGACTGCTTCTCGCGGCGGAGCTGAACGAGTCGGCTTTGGACGGACGGACGGGCGGCGACGTGGCTGCTGCTCTCGCACAGGAGGGCGTTCTCGTGAATGGCGTGACCAAGACTGCGCTGCGATTCGCTCCGCCCATCACGGTGTCAACTGCGGAGATCAATGAAGCCGTCGCGGCTGTCGACCGTGTCCTGAAAGCTGGCGCGTCATGAGGCATCTGCTGGAGATCGACGACCTTACGGTGGATGAGTTGCACCACGTACTCGCGTTGGCCCGTCGATCGACGCCTCCTCAGGTGTTGGCCGGGAAGGGTATGGCGCTCGTATTCGAGAAGCCTTCGCTGCGTACTCGCAACTCCATGGAGCTGGCGGTGTTTCAACTCGGCGGACACCCGGTGTACATCCAAGGGAGCGAAGTCGGCTTGGATACGCGAGAAAGCGTGGAGGACGTGACGAAGACCTTGGCAGGGTTTCATGCGGCGATCGGTGCGCGTGTCTACGAGCACAACAAGGTGGAACGAATGGCCGCGGTCGATCGTGTGCCCATCATCAATCTCCTGAGCGATGCTGCACATCCGATGCAGGCATTGGCCGACGCGCTCACGATCGTCGAAGAATTCGGATCCGTTGAAGGCACGACCGTTGCCTACGTTGGCGACTCCAACAATGTGACGCGGTCACTCGGCCTCGCGGTGGGAATGCTTGGTGGCGAGTTTCGCATCGCGTCGCCCACCGACTACTCCTTCGGCGAGGACGACCTTGCGAGAGTGCGCTCAACCGGGGGAGTGGTACGCACGTTCACCGACCCCCACGAGGCGGTAACCGGCGCTGATGTCGTCTACAGCGACGTGTTCACCTCCATGGGACAAGAAGCCGAAGCCGAGCAACGTCTCAACGACCTTGCCGACTACCAGATCAATGCGAACCTGATGGAAAGCGCGGGAGATGCCGTCTTTCTTCACTGCCTGCCCGCACATCGTGGCGAAGAAGTCACCGACGACGTCGTCGACAGTCCAGCCAGCCGGGTTTGGAGGCTCGCCGAGAACCGCATGCACGCTGCGCGGGGCTACCTGGCGTTTGCTTTGGACGAGACGGGAACGCGGGTGAGGGGCTCATGAGCAAGACATCGCGCCAACATCAGATCGCGCAGATCCTCGGCGAGGTGGCCATCACCTCGCAGTCCCAACTGGTGGAGCTGCTGGAGACGCAGGGCGTCGAGGCCACCCAGGCCACTGTCTCGCGGGACCTCGAAGACCTCGGTGCCATCAAGGTGCGGGTCCCGACCGGGGAACTCGTCTACGCACTACCCGACTACACAAATGAACAGGTTGCGCCTCAGGACCATCTGCGCCGCGTGCTCGGCGACTGGGTGGCTGAGGTCAATCACTCGCACAATCTTGTGGTCGTGCACACACCACCGGGTTCGGCCCACGTCGTCGCTTCGGCGCTCGATCGGTCCGGGCTCGAAGGCGTGCTCGGAACCGTCGCCGGCGATGATTCCATACTGATCGTTGCGACGGAGGAGACTTCCGGTCGAACGCTCGCCGAAACCATTCGAAACCTTGCAGGAATCTAGGAAAGAGAACCAATGACCTCAGTCGACAAAGTCGTCCTCGCCTACTCGGGTGGACTCGACACTTCCATCATCTTGAAGTGGCTTCAGGAGACCTACGAATGCCAGGTGGTGACGTTTACCGCAGACCTCGGTCAGGGTGAGCGGGTCGAGGCGGCGCGTGACAAGGCGCTCAACATGAACGTCCAGGCCGATCACATCTACATCGAGGACCTGACCGAGGAGTTCGTCAAGGACTTCGTCTTCCCCATGTTCCGGGCGAACACGATCTACGAAGGCGAATATCTCCTCGGTACGTCCATCGCCCGACCGCTCATCGCGAAGCGACTCGTGGAGATCGCCGCCGAACAATCGGCCGACGCCATCAGCCATGGCGCCACCGGCAAGGGCAACGATCAGGTCCGATTCGAGCTCGGCGCGTACGCGCTGAATCCGGACATCAAGGTGGTCGCACCATGGCGGGAGTGGGAGCTTGGCTCTCGCGAGTCGCTCATGGCGTACGCGGCCGAACACCAGATCCCCATCGAGATGAAGCGAGGAAAGAAGTCGCCGTTCTCCATGGACGGCAACTTGCTGCACCTGAGTTTCGAGGGCGGCCCGCTCGAGGATCCGTGGTTGGAGCCTCCGGAGGACATGTGGCGCTGGACCGTCTCGCCGGAGGCGGCACCCGACGCTCCCACGTATGTCGAGTTGACCTATGCCGGCGGCGACATCGTCGCCATCGACGGGACCCCCATGTCCCCAGCCACCGTCCTGACCGAGTTGAATCGGCTGGGCGGTGAGAACGGCATCGGCCGTATTGACATCGTCGAGAACCGCTTCGTGGGAATGAAATCGCGCGGCGCCTACGAGACCCCCGGCGGCACGATCATGATGCGTGCCCACCGCGCGATCGAGTCGATCACCCTCGACCGCGAAGTAGCCCATCTGAAGGACGAGCTGATGCCGCGCTACGCGAAGCTCATCTACAACGGGTTCTGGTTTACGCCAGAACGGGTGATGCTGCAGACCGCCATCGACCACAGCCAGGCGACGGTGAACGGCGTCGTCCGACTGAAGCTGTACAAGGGCAACATCACCGTTGTCGGCCGGAAGTCGGATGACTCGCTGTTCGACGAGAGGATCGCCACGTTCGAAGAGGACGATGGCGCCTACAACCAGGCGGACGCCGACGGGTTCATCAAACTCAACGCCCTCCGACTCCGCACACTCGCCAGCAAACGGGGCCCCAGCGGTGTCTGAGAACGAGCGGGGAGAGCTGTGGCAGGGGCGCTTCGAGGGTGGGCCGGCGGAAGCGCTGCAGCAGCTGAACGACAGCCTGCCGTTCGACCAGCGGATGTTCCGGGAGGACATCGCAGGGTCTCGAGCCCACGTGGTGATGTTGGGTGAAGTTGGCCTTCTCGAGTCCGGCGAGCGGGATGCGATCCTTACCGCCCTGGATGCGGTCGAGGCGGAAATCGCTACGGGCGCGATGGTCTGGGCATCGAGCGACGAAGACATTCACACGGCGGTCGAACGACGCGTGACGGAACTCGCTCCTGAAGGTGCGAAGATGCACACCGGCAGGAGCCGAAACGACCAGGTCGCCACGGATGTGCGTCTGTGGACGCGAAGTGCCATAGACGAAGTCATCGATCACATCTTTCGGTTACAGGACACGCTCCTCCATCAGGCCA
>SHLQ01000316.1 GCA_004282895.1 Acidimicrobiales bacterium | reverse complement strand
ATGTCGAACTCGGAATCATGGTTCATGGCCGGTCATTCCTTCCACTCATGGCGTGCGTCTTTCCCGCTGGCCGGGGGACCGAGCAGGGACGGAGCCGGCTGACGGGGTGCCACGTCCTATCTCCTAGGTCTCCAACGTCTTCACCCACGCATCGAAGCCGTTTGCGGCGTGCGGCCCTTTCGATTTGAGCTCGCCGGTGACGTTGGCGCCCCGTACCTCGAGCGGTGCGGCCATCTTCTTCAGTGTCTTGCCGATGGCGAGGTCGTACGTGGTGAAGACGGCGGCGGGCTTTCCATCAAGGGGCCCGAGCCGCTCCATGAAGCTCAGCGTTGCCTCGGTCGGGCCCTGGCGGATGACGAAGAGACCCTTGGTCCAGCTTCCCACGCAAATGGCATCGGCCGAAGTGACCTGCGCCGGGTCGGCATTCTGGATCGACTCCACGGTGCATTCGTGGCCGGCCGCTCGTGCGGTCTCGCCCATCTGTTCGGCGGCCGCCTTGGTCTTTCCGGTCGAACTGTCGTACACGATTGCTATTTGCACCGTCTTCCTCCTCTTCGCTGAATATGTGCTGACACGGATCCGGACGCTTCACGGCTCCTGCGGGTTGCGGCCGCGCCGTCGACGTTGTTGCGATGCGTCTGCCCGACCACGATGCAATCGGTGGCGCCTGCTCATTCGGTGTGAGGCCGATGGGGCCGCACGGTGTTGACCGCCGGGATGTCCCAGGCCTCGCTGATACGCCCGTCGACGATCCGCCACACCACGATCGCGTCAACGTCGAGGGCCGTGCCCCCCAAGCTCACCGTGTTGGTCGCGTACGCCACGACGAGCTCGTCGCCGTAGGGAGTGAGCGAATGGGGTTCGTTGTGGAATCCGGTGTCGCTGCCCTGGCTAAACCGCTCGAACAGGCTGTGGAAGCCGTCGTAGCCGTAGTGGTCGCCGTCGAGTTCGGCGAGGCGTGGGTTGACGTAGTGGAACACGAAATCGTCTGCGAACAACTCCCTATCAGGGGTGGCGAAGCCGGTGTGGATCAGGCGTCCGACTCTCGCCACGAGGTCGAGATTGACGGATTGGCTGATGGGAACGGCGTCACCGGGTATTCGGCTAGTGGCGCGTCGGCTCGCTTTGACCATGTCGTATCAGGACGACGCGCGATGGAGCGGGTCTTCGACGCGACGTATCTCTTCGTTGATCTCAGCCTCGGAGATGGGCTTCTGTCCGTAGGTCCGCCAGGCGTGGAGCGCCACAGCGATACCCCATCCTGCGATCGGCCAGATCGGCCAGAAGTAGCCGGCGCCGGACGCCGCCCAAATGATCACGAGCAGTGTGTTGACCGCGCGATAGACGAGCGCGTGGTTTTTGAAGTCGCGTTTGTCGGCGATGCGGGCCATCGCGGCTGCTCTTCGTTCGTCGTGGTTGTCCATCCCTGACCTCCTCATGCGGGCTGAGCCACCTCACATCGTTACATCGTTCTGACGGGTTTCGCAGGGACAAACGTCACAAGATCGGGGTACATCTGCCGAGCCGCGGGTGCTCCCGCCAGGCGGCGCAGATCGCGCAGCGAAAGCGTCCAGTTCGGCCTACGGCCCGCTTCGGGTGGAAGCGTGGCTT
>SHLQ01000208.1 GCA_004282895.1 Acidimicrobiales bacterium | reverse complement strand
GCGCCGTCCCGGCCGTTGCGTAGTCGTGGGCGAGTTCTTGAATGACGCGAGCAGGGCCACCGGTGATCTGCTCGGCTCGCTCCAGGGTCCATTCGTCGACGGCCGTGGCGTACGCGTCAAAGCCGTTGGTGGAGTGCCTTATGAAATCCTGATTGGCCAACCCGGCGGAGATGATCTCCCGCCCTACCGCGTTGGCAAGGGCAATATCCGAACCAACGTCGATGCCGAGCCAAACGTCGGCCCATTGCGCGGAAGTCGTGCGCCGTGGGTCAACCGCGTACATCCTGGCGCCGTTGCGAACTCCCTTGAGGAGGTGATGGAAGAAAATCGGGTGAGCTTCGCGCGCGTTGGAACCCCACAGCACGATGAAGTCCGTGGTCTCGATCTCCTCGTATGAGGAGGTTCCTCCACCTGCCCCGAAGACCGTCGCCAGACCGGCGACACTAGGGGCGTGTCAGGTGCGATTGCAGCTGTCGATGTTGTTGCTGCCCATGACGGCCCTGGCAAATTTCTGAGCCTGGAAGTTCACCTCGTTGGTCGCCTTCGAACAACTGAACATTCCCCAGGAATCGCCCTGATGTGCCGCCAGTCCTGTTGCGGCGGCGTTGAGTGCTTCATCCCAGGTCGCGGGCGTGAGTGAACCGTTGCGCCGAATGTAAGGAGTTGTGAGTCGCGGTCGACGTCGTGCCATGTGATCACCTCCTCTCGAGCTGGCAGCCTACCGCCCGTCCCGATCAACTAGGCCCGGGAACGCCGTCCGGTGTTCGTCGGCAAGCAACGTCAATGTCCAGGCGGACACCTACGAGGCAGACGGCCGGGTTGGCCGAAGTTCATCAATTGGAGGCACCGAACGGGTGGGCCGACGCTTCTCGCCACCAGTCCGTCGTCGGTGACACCAAAACGCCGGGTGGTTCTGATCGCCGTGTGTTGGCGGTCGATGCCCTGCCACTCAACCCGCAGTGCCCAGCGACATGGCCTCCCCGTTGCGAGGTCCGGTGAACTGTGCGTTGTACAGGCCGGCATAGGCCGCCCCGCGGGCGATCAGTTCTTCGTGAGTGCCCTGCTCGACGATGGCGCCGTCCTCCATCACCAGGATCAAATCAGCATCCCGGATCGTCGACAGCCGGTGAGCGATGACGAAACTGGTACGTTCGGTCCGTAGTGCGGCCATGGCGTTCTGCAAAAGCAGCTCGGTGCGGGTATCGACCGAACTCGTCGCCTCGTCGAGGATCAGCAGCGCCGGATTCGCCAGAAATGCCCTGGCGATTGTGATCAGCTGCTTCTCACCGGCACTGATGTTGGCGCCCTCGTCGTCGACGATCGTGTCGTAACCGTCCGGCAGGCTGTGCACGAACCTATCGACGAAGGTCGCCTTGGCCGCTTCTACGATCTCGTCATCGGTGGCATCGAGCTTGCCGTATGCGATGTTGTCGTGAATCGTGCCTTCGAACAACCAGGTGTCCTGCAGGACCATGCCGATCTGGCTGCGCAGATCCTCTCGCCGCATCTGCGCGATGTCCAGACCATCGAGAGTGATCCGCCCGCCGCGGAGCTCGTAGAAACGCATCACGAGGTTGACCAATGTCGTCTTCCCAGCTCCCGTCGGTCCGACAATCGCCACCGTCTGGCCCGGCTCCACAGTCAACGACAGGTCGTCAATGAGCGGTTGATCCTCCAGGTAGCGGAACGACACGTGTTCGAAACTCACGGCGCCATGAGGTTCGTCGATACTGCGCGGGTGGTGTTCGTCGGAGATCTCCTCGTCGGCGTCGAGCAGCTCGAATACCCGCTCTGCCGATGCCACCCCGGACTGCAGCACGTTCGCCATCGACGCCACCTGCGTCACCGGCTGGGTGAACTGGCGGGAGTACTGGATGAACGCCTGCACATCACCGAGGCTCATCGTTCCCGACGCCACCCGCAGCCCACCGAGCACCGCGATGATCACATAGTTGAGGTTCCCGATGAACATCATCATCGGCATGATCAGACTCGACAGGAACTGGGCGCCGAAGCTGGCCTGAAACAGGGCTTCGTTCTCCTCATCGAACCGGTCCTGTACCTCCTGCTGACGGCCGAACACCTTGATCAGTGAGTGGCCGGTGAAGGTCTCTTCCACTTGCGCATTCAATGCGCCGGTTCGACGCCACTGATCGATGAACTTCACCTGCGACCGTTTCATCACCAGTCCGGCCGCTGCCATCGAGATGGGGATCGTCACGAGTGTGATCAGCGCCAGCGTCCACGAGATGTAGATCATCATGGTGAACACAAAGATGATCGTCAGCAACGACGTCAAGAGCTGGCTCATCGTTTGCTGCAGCGTCTGCGCCAGATTGTCCATGTCGTTCGTGACCCGGCTGAGGAGCTCCCCCCGCGGTTGCCGATCGAAGTACGACAGAGGCATGCGATTGAGCTTCTCTTCGACCTCGGCCCGCATTCGGCGCACCGTGTTCTGCACGGCACTCGTCAACAGATAACCCTGGAAGAAACTCAAGAGTGACGATGCCGCGTACAACCCCAGCACCAGTAAAAGCACGCCGCCCAGGGCGCTGAAGTCGATCCCCTCGCCCGGCACCAGGTCGACACCGGTCAGCAAATCGGCGATCTGATCGTCGCCCCTTGCCCGGGTCATCTCGATCACCTGTTCCTTGTCGAGTCCGGCAGGAAGTTCCTTTCCGATCGCTCCGGCAAATACGATGTCGGTCGCCCGGCCCAGCACGCGCGGCCCAGTGGCAGCCAGCGCCACGCTGATAACCGCGGCGACGAACACTGCGATCACCTTGACCCGCTCCGGCCGCAAACTGCCGGCCAGGCGCTTGCCGGAAGCACGGAAGTCGAGCGACTTCTGGCCGATCATCCCGCCGCCATGTGGTCCCCGCCCCGGTCCCATCTGACCAGAGATACGTTCAGTCTTCTGCATTGTCTTCGGAGACGAGTCAGTCATGACGCCTCCGCCTTCAGCTGCGACTCCACTATCTCCTGATAAGTCGGGCAGGTCGTCAGCAACTCGTCATGTGAGCCCAACCCGACGACGTCGCCGTCCTCAAGCACGACGATCTGATCGGCTTCGGTGATGGTGAACACCCGCTGCGCCACGATCAGCACCGTTGCATCCCTCGTGACGGGTCGGAGAGCCTGTCGCAGCCGTGCGTCGGTCGCGACATCGAGAGCCGAGAACGAATCATCGAACAAATAGACCTCAGGTTGGCGGATGATCGCGCGGGCAATGGCGATGCGCTGCCGTTGACCACCCGACAGGTTGGTTCCACCCTGGGCAACGTCGGAATCCAGTCCGTCCGACATGGCAGAGACGAAGTCCGTGGCCTGCGCGATCTCGAGAGCCTCCCACATCTCTTCCTCGGTAGCGTCCGGCTTTCCATACCGGAGGTTGGAGGCGATGGTGCCCGAGAACAGATATGCCTTCTGTGGCACCAGACCGATCCGTTGCCAGAGTGCTTCAGGGTCGAAATCGCGAACGTCGACGCCGTCGACGGTGATGGTGCCCTCGCTGACATCGAAGAGGCGCGGAATCAAGTTGAGAAGGGTCGACTTGCCGGCCCCGGTCGAGCCTATGATCGCCGTCGTCTGACCGGCGGCGGCGGAGAAGTTCACATCGCAGAGCACCGGGTGCTCGGCTCCTGCATAGGTGAAGCCGACCTCGCGGAACTCGAGCCCTCCCCGGGTATTCACCTCGGTAATACCTTCCTCGGGCGGAACCACCGACGACGAGGTCCCGAGTACTTCGCCGATCCGGTCGGCCGACACCGAGGCGCGCGGCACCATCACCAGCATGAAGGTCGACATCATCACCGCCATCAGGATCTGCACCAGATAGGTGATGAACGCAGTCAGGGCGCCAATCTGCATAAGGCCTTCGTCGATACGGATTCCGCCAAACCACAGCACCGCGACGCTGGAGGCGTTCATCACGAACATCACCGTCGGAAACATGGCCGACATCCAGCGACCGACATCGATCGAAACATCGGAGAGATCGTCGTTGGCAGCACCGAAGCGGCCACTCTCGTGCGGCTCACGTACAAATGCCCTGATCACCCTGATGCCGGTGATCTGCTCCCTCATCACCCGATTGACGTCATCGAGGTAGCGCTGCATACGGCGGAACCCGGGCACCATCCTGGAGATGATGAACCCGGTGGCAGCCACCAACACCGGCACTGCGGCGGCCACCAACCAGGACAAACCCACGTCTTCCCGCAGGGCCATGATGACCCCGCCCACCATCGTGATCGGCGCCGAGACCATGAGCGTGAACCCGAGCATTACGAGCATCTGCACCTGCTGGACGTCGTTGGTGTTGCGGGTAATCAGCGACGGGGCGCCGAACTTGCCTACCTCCCGACTGGAGAAGGAGGCGACCTGCCGAAAGAATCCCGAGCGGACGTCGCGGCCGAAAGCCATCGCCGAGCGTGCACCCAGGTAGACGGCGGCGATGGTGCACGCGATCTGGAGCACCGTGACGCCGAGCATCCACCCACCCATCCGCATGATGTAGGCGGTGTCTCCCAGCACGACTCCCTTGTCAATGATGTCGGCGTTGAGACTTGGCAGCGATAGCGAGGCGATGGTGGCTACCAGTTGCAGGCCCATGACGTAGCCGATCTCTCGCTTGTACGGGCGGAGATAGGTGCGAAGGATCTGGAGGAGCATCAGCGGCCGTCCCTGGTGATTCCGTTGAGGAGAACCTCGACCAGTTGCGCGCTCGACATCCGGCCCGGCATCGCCAGCAACGGATGACCGTTGGTGAAGACGAGACCGCGTAGGAACACGGCCGCCCGTGACGGATCGACGCTCAGTCGATCCCGGTGGGGTTCTAGTAGCCGGGTGAGCGAGTCAATGACGGCAGCCATCGACTCGGTGGCGGTGCGGTGCATTTCGACGTGCGGCTGGTCGTCGTGAGGAATGGAGCGAAGCATGCCGATCAATGCGGTCATGCCCTCGAACCGGCCGGCGAGTATGTCGGCGGCCGCTTCCAACCGGTCGGCCAGAGGCAAGGCTGGATCGATGGCGGAAAGGTCCGCATCGAATGGTGACGGATCAAGGGTGCGCTCAACGGCGGCGTGAAGCAACGAAGCCTTGTCCGGGAACACCCGGAAGATGGTTCCTTCGGCGATACCGGCGGCCTCAGCCATCTCGGCAGTCGTTACCGCGGCGCCGCGCTCGATCAGCAGTGGAA
>SHLQ01000056.1 GCA_004282895.1 Acidimicrobiales bacterium | reverse complement strand
ACTTCTGCCTCATAGGTGCGTGGGAGTCGGTGATGCCGGTGATGTTCGCTGACAGAGGCGGTGGGCCGCTCGCCACGGGCATCGCGTTCACCCTCCTCGGCATCCCCATGATCATGTTCAGCACGACGGCTGGCCGCACAGCAGACAGGGTCGGTCCGCCACTGGTCGCCGCCGGCTCGCTTACGATTATCGCCATATCAACGATGTTCTATGGGTTTATCAATCCCATCCCGGTCCTCGTCGGTTTTCAGGGACTCATGGGAGTCGCCGATGCGTTCGGGTTCACCGCCAATCAGGTAGCCGTCTCGCGCGCCGTGCCCGAGGACCGCCAAGCGGCCGCGCTTGGGTTGATGGGCAGCGTCCAGGTGCTCGGCGCCGGCCTGTTCGCGTTTCCCGCCGCAGCTCTGTATCAGTCGACGGATGAGGAGACCACGTGGGTTGTGGTTGGCGCCGTGATGTTGGTGATCATCGGCCTTGGCGTTGCCAGACTGCGCGGCACCGCGCCCGCAACCTCCGCCGAGGCAACCCAAGCGAGTCTTCACGCATGACCCGCCGACCCGATGGTGATCTGCTCCCGTTTCAGATCGTCATGGCGGTCACCGCAGGAGCGATAGGAGGCATCATCGCCGTCCTTGGCGAGCTCCGCGACGAGTTCGGGTTCAGCGAGACGAGCATCGGTGTCATCGTTGCTGCGGGATTCCTTGCATCCTTCGTTGCGCAAGTTGGCCTCGCTCGTTGGGCGGATCGAGGCTATGCCCGGGAGATGGCGACCATTGGTGTCGCAGTCAGCGCAGTGTCCCTCCTTGTCATGGTGTTTGCTCAGGATGTGCTGACGTGGTCGCTAAGCAGAGCCGCGTTGGGCTTCGCTGCGGGACTCACGATCCCCGGCCTGCGACGCGCCGCCAGTGTCCTCAACCCGGCGAACGTCGGAGAGAACCTCGCTCGCCTCGTCGTCGGTGAGGTCGTCGGCTTCATTCTCGGACCGGTCGTTTCGGCTGCCTTTGTGGTCGTCGGCGGCATCCGTGCACCGTTCATAGCGTTCGCCGTCGGCATGGTCCTGTTCCTGCCGATCGTCGCCCGTCTCCCGGCCGACCAAGGCAAGCTTGACGAGAGCAAGCGCACCACCTCGTTCGATCTGCTGCGCTACCGACGTCTGCAAGGCGCGCTGACGCTCGTGCTCGGCTACTTCGTGATGATCGGTGCGTTCGAATCGGTTTTGCCGGTGATGTTCCAGGATCGCGGTGGCTCGGCAGTCACGACCGGCATTGCCTTCACGATCCTTGCCATCCCTATTGCTCTCGTCAGCCGATTCGCCGGCCGAACTGCCGATCGCATCGGGCCGCCGAAGGTCGCGACCGCCGGTTTCGTCAGCGCCGCCGTGGTCACCCTGTTCTTCGGATATCTACCAGGGCTCCTGGTGCCGATTCTGGTGATGCTCGTCGTGGGCTTGGCCGACGCGTTCGGTCTGGCCGGCGCTCAGGCCGCTGTGGCCCGGTCCGTCCCCGAGGATCGCCAGGCCGGCGCATTGGGACTCATGGGAGCCGCTGAAGTGCTCGGCGCCGGGCTGGCTGCAATCCCCGCCGCCATGCTCTATGAGCGCTCCGGCTCGGGACCCACCTGGTTCACCGTCGGTCTGATCGTGTTGATCAGCGTCGGACTCGCCCATTCCCGTCTGCACGGCACTGAGCCACGCTCCTAAGCTCCGCTCAGGTATCTGGATGAGGCCCGGGTGACATCACGTCAGCCGGCGCCCCGAGGGTCCGTAGCGTCCCGTAGCTCATCCCGAGGGTCATGCCACCGTCGGCTGCGATCGCCTGACCGGTGATGTACGACGACTCATCGCTTGCGAGGAACTGATACAGGCCCACGAGATCCCGGTCGGCGTCGGCGGCGCGGCCGAGTGGCAACATCGTCTCCATCACGGGTATCTCCCAATGATCAGGTGGCGTCATGTCGCTGTACGTCGTGCCAGGCATAACTGCATTCGCGCGGATTCCGCGCGGCGCCAGTTCGAGCGCTGCGCTCTTGGTCAGCGAGACCACCGCTTCTTTGATGGCCGCGTACGCCGAGACGTTGGGCACCTTGTAGATGGCTAGTGTCGAGGAGGTCGTGATTATCGAGCCTCCGTCTGAGAGCAGTGCGCCTGCTTGGACGAGACTCCACCAGACATGGCGGAGGTTCACATCGAGGTTTCGATTGAAGGCTTCATTGCTATATGTGGTGATTGGCGCCATGCCTGGATCGATCCCAGCGTTGATCACCAAAACGTCGAGTCCGCCGAGCGCCTCGACGGCGCCCTCGAACATCGACACCACCTCCGACTCGATGGCCACGTCAGCCGCCAGGAACATTGCATCGATGTCGGCTGCGATCGCCGCACCCTCGGCCCGACGCCCGCTAATCGCAACCGAGGCCCCAGCGGCGACGAATCGCTTCGCGACGGCCAAGCCAATGCCAGCCGTGCCACCCGTGATCAGTACCCGCTTCCCATGCAGCCCAAAGTTGGCCTCACTGTTGCTTCCGGCCACGCTTCAGCCGCCACCGATGTCGATGCTGTACCCCTCATAAACCAAATCCGAACCGGCCTGCCGGTGCCGGGCGACGGCATGGAGGATGTCCAGAACAGCGCGGCGCGCATTGTCCGGATCCGTCGCTGTCTTGACGCCCTGCACCGTCCGGTCGAGCTGACTCAGCAGCTCAGGATGCTCCGACTGGACTTTGTTGATCCGGGTGATCAGCCGCGGCGACTCCCTTGCCAGCTCGGCGAGAAGCCCCTCTTCGGCTTCGACCTCTTCGATGTGCTGTTCGAGCGCAGTCCGGAGATCGTCGAGTTCACCCAACAGGCGCTCGCTCCAGCCCGGACTTGCCGCCGGAGCGGCGGCCGCTCGCTCGAGTTCCGAAACGGCGGATTTCAGTTCGACCCGCCGGGCGGCGGCGGCGCTCAGAGCTTCGGATCTCTGATTCGCATCTGGCATGGTGCCCCCTTTCCTCAGAGTCTGCCGCCGATCGCGGCCGGCGTCACGTCAGAAGTTGCATTGGGTCGCCCATGTCGTGATAGCCGAGGTAGCCGCCGCCGACCGACGACGCGTCATAGAGCTGGTAGCCAAGAAGCTCCTGCGCCCGCCGCGGCAACATTCTGATGACATCCACAGGAATATTGGTGTAACTGTTTTCGACGGGTCGCAGCCATCCGCAGCAGTAACCGGTGGACAGCGCCCGCCGGCGGCTGTCGGTCGTGGTGTTCGCACCTCCGGCGTGGATCGTGTCCCCGCGAAAGATCAACGCCGAGCCGGCAGTCATTGTGCACGCCACGATCTCGGATTCATCGGGCATTCGATCCGAATCCCAGCGGTGACTCCCTGGAACAACCTGAGTCCCGCCCAGCTCGGGGGTGATATCGACGAGAGCGGTAATCGTGTTGACGATCATCGGCCCAGTCGGACGGGCAAAGTTCCAGGCATCATCGTCCCGATGCAGTGGCTGCGCCGCTTCCCCGGGACCAATATCGATCACCTCGCCGTTGTTCATGATGACCTGTGGGCTGACCGGCTCGAGAATCGATTCGGCCACGTTCACGAACCGCGGCTCGAGCAAGATCTCGACGAAGGAAGGCGCCTTTGCGGCGAGGCCCTGGAGCCGGCGCGTCTTGCGGCCGAGAAAATCATCCGACGCGTCGGAGCCGCTGTTGGTTCCGCCGTGAGCATCCAGAAGCGGCTCGAGCTCAGCGTTGAACCTCGCCACCAGGACAGGCGAGAACAGGCCATGCACAATGACGCCACCGTCTCGTTCGCTCACGTCCAGCACGTCGTCCACGGTGCAGTCGGCGGGCAGGTGAGTGAGTTGTGCTGACATCGTGCAAGTCTGTGTATCACGTCGACCGAATGCAAGGAGCACCATGGGCGACTCCGCCGACTTGGAGACCATCGAGGAAAGTCCCGACTTTCTCGAGCACTGCTATCGACGCGTGCTGCAGGAGCTCGGCTTCAGCGAAGAACATGCCGCGATCGTGGCGTCGTGCGTTTCGGACGGAGATCGCAACGGAAAACTCACCCAGGGGCTCGGTGTGTTCGAGATCCCAGTGCTGCTGGCCAGGACAGGCACCCTCGACGTGGATGCCACGCCCGAAATCGTCGATGAGGGTCCGACCTGGGTCGTCGTCGACGCCAAGCGGTCCTCGGGCCAGTGGGCGGTCACCATGGCGATGGAGGCGGCAATCGAGCGGGCTCGCACCAGCGCGATCGCGATTGGGTTCGTACGGGACTTCAACGACGCCGGCGCATTCGGCACCTATGTCCGCATGGCCGCCCGAGAAGGAATGATGGCGATCGCCACGAACAACAGTCTTCCCCTCGTGTCGCCCTGGGGTGGGATGGAGAACGTACTGTCCGGCGCCCCCTTCGCCGCCGCGACGCCCGGGGGCGAACACCCCCCGATCGTCTCCGACATCCAGGCGGTTGAGGTACACGACGGCGACCTCAGCGAGGCTTACTTCCAAGGGAAGAAGCTTCCGGGCCCGTACCTCGTCGATCCCGAGACGGGCGAGCTCACCGATGACGTCACGCCGTACTTCAAGAAGATGGAGGACTACGGTCGCATCTCCGACTGCGAAGCACCGACCGTCTTTGGCACCCCGCGGATGTACGCCTTCAACCTGTTCACGGAGATGCTGGCCACGATCATCAACCCGGGCGCGCGGTCGAGCCCCGACACACCGGGTCCGCCTTCCTATTGGTTGGAGCCGCGAGAGGAAGCGCTGACCGGTGGTGCCTGCATGATCGTGATCGACCCGTCCCACTGGATGCCCACGGACGAGGCTGGTCGCAAGTCGGATGCGATCGTCGAGGCGGTGAAAGGCGCCAAACGTCGGCCTGGCGTCGACGAGATCTTTCTACCCGGCGAGCGCGGCTGGAAGACCATGGAAGCGAATGCCAACGTGCAAATCCTCCCCGCGCATTGGGATTCATTCAGCCAGATCGCCGAGAGTGTGGGCCTCTCGATCAGCCAACTACGCCAGGAGTTCGACGGCGGTTGATCGCTGATGCTACTCCGCCGGGCGGAGGTAGATCTTTCCGCAGTTCTTGGAGAGGCCGACTTCGAATGCCTCGCTCGCTTCGCTCATGGGGAAGCTATGGGTGTTGAGGATCTCGATGTTCCGTTGCACGGCTGGGTCGAGCATCATGCGGATGAGACCGGAGCGATCACGAAAGCGCACGTCATGGCCGCCCGTCCAGTGAATGTGACGGTCGATCAGGTCGTTCAGGATGCTCAGAGAATACTTCTGCGAACCGGCATGCCCAGCGGAGAAGAGCGTGCCGTAGCGCCGCAGCCCCTCGAAGCACTTGTCGAGGTAGTACGGAGCACCTGAGCATTCGAAGGCAACATCTGCGCCGCGCCGATCGCCGGTTATGGCGTGCAGCTGCTCGAGCCAGTCATCATCATCCGGATCGATGATCGCGGCGACTCCCATCTGCCGACACAGATCCATTCGGTATGGCTGTCGCCCGAGTACAACGACGGTCGCATTCCGGTGAAGCGCTGCGGTGATCATGCCGAGGCCGATGAAGCCCACTCCCCCGACGATCACCACATCGCCAGCCTTGACGCCCGCTTCTTCGTTTGCTGTGTAGCCGACGCCTACGGTGCAATTGCCGGCAGCTGCGTGCTCGAACGAGAGCTCATCGGGCAGCTTCATGATCATGTGTTCAGGTGCGATGCGATACCGCTGCATCCCGAAGCCGCCGGACTCGCTGCCGTTGACCTTTTCGATTCCGAGCAGCCCCGCGGTCACATCCTGGGGCGCCATGCCTTCATCGAAGCCCTCGTAGGGAATACCGAGGCAATGGGTGGGAGACAATCCGGTCGTACAGACAAAACAGGCCTGGCAGCTGTTGCCTTGGAAGATGATCACCCGGTCACCAACCTCGTACTTCGAGCCATCAGCCGTCTCAACGATCGTGCCCACTCCTTCGTGGCCGAGATGCTCAGGACTGTCATGCCATTCGAATTGGTGGTCACGGTAGATGCGCGATTCGTTGCACACGGGCGCGATCGCCACGTCCACGATCACAAACCCCGGGATGATCGTCGGGTAAGGCTTTTCTTTGAGTCCCGCCTCCATTGGAGAAGGGATGGTCAGCACGGTGTTTGTTTTGGTCATCAGATGTCATTCCTTTTCGGACGTTTGTCCCACCACGGCCGTGCCTGCTCAAGCTGGCCTGAGATGGAGAACAGCGTGGACTCGTCGCCATATCGCGCCGAGAACATCATCCCGATCGGTAACCCATCGGGGCTCCACCACAAAGGGACGCTGGCTGCTGGCTGGCCGCTCACGTTCTGCACCATCGTCATGTTGATGAACTCGTCCAGATGACGTGCGAGCGCCTCGGCATCATTCTCGTGCCGGTACACCTCCCCAATGGGCGGCGGAGGGCCCGGCATCGTCGGCGACAGGATCAGGTCGTAGTTCTGCATGAACTCGTCGAGGGCGTACGCCGTCTCCATGCTCACCTCGTTGACCCGCGCATACTCCTTACCCGCCACGATGTTTCCTTGCCGACGAAACGTCGCCACCGACGCCTCCAGCTCGTCGTCAGTCACCGGCACTCCTCGTTCCTGGGCAACGTCGTCCAGCAGGTTGGCCACATCCACCGCAACGGTTTTGAAGAGCTCGGCCACGATTCTGCCGGTGTCGACGGGCGGCGATGCAGCCTCAACCTGATGCCCGAGGCCGATCAACAGATCGGCGGTGTCTCGGGTGGCTTGCGCGTGGTGCGGGTGGAATGGCTCGCCGGAATGCGTGGCTTCAAGCACGGCGATCCGAAGCGGGCGGCACTCGCCGGTAACTTCATCGGCGTACGGGCGAGCCGGCGACGGTGCGTCGTAGCGGACGCCGACCTCCCGACCGCTGATCGCATCCATCGCGGCTGCGCAGTCACGAACACTTCGGGTGATGACCCCCTCCACGGCGAAACCCATCCACCCTTCGGTATAGATCGGTCCGCTGGGCACCCGACCCCGCGACGGCTTCACCGTGAACGCTCCACTCCACGCAGCCGGAATACGGAGCGACCCACCACCGTCGTTGCCGTGGGTCATGGGCAGAGCTCCTGCGCCAACAACTGCGGCCGCGCCCGACGAGGAGCCGCCCGGCGTGCGCGTGAGGTCCCATGGGTTGAGGCACGCGCCATACGGCGCTCGGTCGCTGTCGATGTTCACACACAGCGGCGGCACGGCCGTCGCGCCGAACGGCACCAACCCAGCGTCGAGGAATCGTTGGCCCAGAACCGAAGTCTCGACTGCAGTGTTGTCGGCGAGCAACCGGGTACCCGACGTGCTGGACAGACCCGCGATCTCGGCACCGTTGTCCTTGCGGAGGAATGGCACACCGGTGAATGGCCCGTCGGGCAGCCCGGCCGCAATCGCCTCTCGAGCGAAGTCGAAATACCGGTCGGCCAGCACGTTCAACTCGGCGTCGGTCGCTTCAACCCGGTCGATGGCCTCGTCCAATAGCTCGCTCGCAGAGACTTCGCCCTCACGCACGAGCGCGGCCAGACCGAGTGCATCGTGGTCATCGAAGACGCTGTCTGTCATCCAGTCCCCTTCCACAGATCGTCGCGGCAGATTAATATGACCGGTGACCCATAATAGCCGGAAGAGAGCTCGGTTGAACAGCGGAACCATCTTCACCGGCGTCGAAGAAATCCTGGGTTTTCGGGCATCAACGCTGGACCCGGACGTCGGGAGTGAATTAATATGACCAATGACCCATATTAATTTCAACGAGGAGAACCCGTGGATCTAGGACTTGATGGAAAGAGAGCGATCATCACCGGAGGCAGCCGCGGCATCGGCCTCGAGATCGCTCGCACCCTCATCGCCGAAGGTAGCTCCGTGGCCATTTGCGCTCGAGGAGCAAGCGGCGTCGAGGAGGCCGTCGCCGAGCTGGGTGATCGAGCCTGGGGATCCGCCGTCGACGTTTCGAACCCCGACGAGTACACCGAGTGGATGGGACACGCCATCGACCATCTCGGCGGCCTCGACATCTTCATTGGCAACGTGGCCTTCACCCCCGACGCCGACGCAGAGACCCGCTGGAAGGCCGCATTCGACGTCGACCTCATGCACTGTGTTCGTGGCTGCACCGCCGCCCGATCCGCACTCGCCGACAGCGACTGGGGTTCGATCGTTCTCATCAGCAGCGTTTCCAACGCGATGACCGAACTGCCGGAGGAGGAGCGGGCATACGGCGCAATGAAGGCGGCGCTCGTGAGCTATGCGGGCCAGCTCGCCCAAGAACTTGCTGCCGAAGGCACCCGCGTCAACAGCGTCTCTCCCGGCCCGGTCTTCTTCGAAGGCGGCGTGTGGGACCAGATTCGCACCGCCGAGCCGGAGTTCTACGAGTTCGCACTGACGCTGCCAGCGCTGGGGCGCCTCGGCACCCCGGAGGAGGTCGCTCGAACGGTCGCGTTCGTCGCGAGTCCCGCATCGAGCTTCACGACGGGATCAAACATCCGTCTCGACGGCGGCACGCTCAAGACCGTGAACCTGTAGGCAGCCGTGAAAGCAGCAATCTTCGACGAACCCGGCCGGCCTCTCCGTATCGCCGACGTGGCCACCCCCGAACCCGAACCGGGGGAAGCAATCCTCAAGGTGCGGGCTTGTGGCATCTGCGGCTCCGATCTCCACGCCACAACCGAGGGCCTAGCCCGCCCGGGTGGTGTTCTCGGTCACGAGGTTGCGGGTGAGATAGAGAGTCTCGGCGCCGATCCGATCGGCGACTGGGGTGTCGGGGACCGGGTCTTCGTCGTCTCCCAATTCAGCTGCGGTGAATGCGGATGGTGCCTCGTCGACCAGCCCCACAATTGCGAAAACCTCGCCCATTTTGGAGCGCTCGGACCAGACGAACCCGATGGCGCCTACGCCGAGTTCCTTCGCGTGCGCACCAATGACCTCTTGGCTATACCGAGTGGTATCTCGTTCGAGACTGCGGCCATGGTCGAGCCACTGGCCACGGGACTCATGCTCATCCGCGACGCCAAGCTCGACATTGGCGACACCGTCGTTGTGATCGGCGGCGGTCCGATCGGTCTCGCTACCGTGCTGTGGGCGCGTTTCTTCGGCGCCCGCCGCATCGTGATGAGCGAGATGGTCGCCCACCGGCTGTCACTGGCCGAAGCCATGGGCGCAACCGACACGATCGACGCGTCGGCCATCACCGACGTGAAGGGCGAAGTCGAACGGCTACTCGGAGCCGAACCCGATGTCGTCATCGAATGCGTGGGACGACCCGGCGTCCTGAACCAGTGCATCGACATGGTCCGCCAAGGCGGAACCGTGATCGCCGGTGGAGTGTGCATGCAGACCGACACGATCGACCACCTCGGCGCGTATGCAAAGGAGCCGATCGTTCGGTTCCCACAGACGTACACCAAGGCGGAGAACCAGTTCGTCATCGAGATGATCGCAGCCGGCCGAATCGACCCGTCGCCGATGCTCAGCCACCGCGTCACTCTCGATGAACTGCCGGACGCCTTCGAGGCCCTCCGTCGGCCGACCGACCAGTGCAAGGTGATTGTGACGCCGTGACGAGGTATCGCTTCGACCACGTCGGTTTCATCACCGAGGACATGGATTACGCCCTCGCCGCGTATCGAGCGCTCGGCTGCAAGGCCATGGAACGCAACCACCGCGATGGCGCACACGATCTCGCCTATCTCGCCGCCGGGACCGACGTGCTGCTCGAATACCAGGCACCGCCATTGCTCGCAGAGAGCGAAGAGTACATCGCCAAACAAGGCTGGAGCATCGAACGAATTGCGCTGGTGTGCGACGACGTCGAGACTGCATACAAGGAGCTGGTCGACGCCGGTGTCGAGAGTGCGTGGGCTCCCGAACCGTTCGTCGTCGATGGGATCCCGATGGCGATCGCTGCCGGGGTCTGGTCACCCGAGGGTGTGATGATCGACATCGTCACCCACAAGAACGTGCACGTGCCCCGACCGACCCGCACCAATCGGGGCGACCTCGCGCTGCACCACGCCTGTTACCTCACGCCCGATCTGGCCAAGGCCGAGGAGTTTTGGACTACCCACTTCGGCTTGAAGAAGAGTTACGACTTCACCGCTCCCCTGCCCGATGGCGGCACCAAGGGCTTCATCATGCTCACTGACCCGTTCTTCGATGCGGCCGACCATGAGTTCAGCCTCGAGATCATCGGCGGCGAGTTCGACTCGATCGACGGACCGGTCTTTGAGAAGCGCGGCGCATGTTTCGATCACGTGTGTTTCACCACCGACGACGTCGTCGGCACATGGCAACGGGCAGTCGACCATGGTGTCGAGCCGCTCAGCGAACCCGCCTACTACGAGGAATATGACTCGACGATCGCGTGGCTCTACGACGCGGACGGCACGCATATTGAGCTGATGAGCACACTGCCAGCTGACATTATGCTCGACGCCCACCGCGGCACGTGTTCGAACCACTGGGTCGACGACTGGCAACGCAACCCGACTGTGATCCCGCGCCAATCCAAGACACCGCCGATTGAGCTCCGTCGATGAGAGCGAGAGGCAGTGCCGAAGGCCAGTGGAACACCTGGCTCGAAGCAATAGAAGCCGACAACCAGAGCGACGACCCCACAGCGCTGGAGATCTGGGGATACACAGGCCAGCCCAGCTATGGGCCGGGCGACACACTCGAACTGCACGTCTCCACCACGGCCAGCACCTGGGGGTTTGAGATCTGGCGTGACGGTGCGGAATTCGAGCAGCTGCACGAGGTCAGTGGCCTCGGCGGTGACCGCCAGGAGACGCCCGACGACGTCGTCGGCGCAGGATGCGGCTGGCCGGTAGGCGCCACGTTCGAGATCCCTGACGACTGGCCAAGCGGCGGTTACCTCATTGTCTTCCGGGGCGAGAAGGACGGGGTCGAGGTCAGTCAAGACGGATTCTTCGTGCTTCGAGCCGCCGAGCCTGGAGTCAAGTCCAGGCTCGCAATGATCGTCGCCACCTACTCGTGGCAGGAGTACAACGACTGGGGTGGCGGCTGTGGCTACTTCTCCGATGAGTTCATCGACCACTCGATGGATCCGCTCGAGGTGCGCGAGAAGAGCTTCAAGCCGCGGCTCAGCTTGCATCGCCCCTGGTCTCGAGGACTCATCCGGACGCCCGTTGGCGCGCCACGCCTCGCACAGCCACCGTTGCCATTCGGCGCAGCGGTCGGCGTTCCCGCAGCGGACTGGGCCATCAGCAATGGCTACTCCGTATGGACGATCGCAAACGGCTGGGCGAGATACGACGGCCTCACCGCTCGTTGGCTCGAGGCCGAAGGCTACGAACCAGAACTGCTCAGCCAATGGGACCTCGATCGGGACCCGACCGTTCTGGAGAACTATGGCGCGGTCATCACCACCGGTCACGATGAATACTGGACCGCCGTTGGAAGAGACGCTCTCGACAACTTCATCGAGCGGGGCGGCCGATATGCGCGGCTAGCGGGAAACATCGTCTGGCAGGTCCGGCTGGAGGACGATCTCCGCACCCAGGTCTGCCACAAGTACGCCGCGCACGCCGACCCTGAGCGGGCGAACCCAGACCGCAACGTGCGAAGCGGCGCCTTCGAGGCGCACTACATCGACAACCCACCGGTGACCACGTTCGGTGCGAACGGCTTTCGTGGCGTCTACTCACGAATGGCCGGACTCTCGCCAAGGGGACCGGGCGGTTTCATCGTCTACCGACCCGGGCATTGGGCATTCGACGGCGCTGACGTCTACTACGGCGACGTACTCGGGGGTGAACTCCCGCTCGTGGGATACGAATCGGACGGCATCGCCTACACCTTCCGCGACGGCTTACCCTTCCCGACAAACGAAGATGGCACTCCCGAGAACCTCGAGATCCTTGCGATCACTCCCGTAACCCTCGAGGAAGAGGACCACGGTCATGCCGGCAGCATGATCACCATCGCGGATGGGGACTTGGCATTCGCCGCCGAAGCAGTCTTCGGCGCGGACACTCCCGACAACCGGGACAAGCTTCGATACGGGAGCGCGGTCATAACCCACATGCCAAAGGGCCAAGGCGAGGTCTTCTGCGCCGGAACAACCGAGTGGTGCTACGCACTGGCTACCGGCCACACCCAGGTTGAGATCATCACAAGGAATGTTTTGAACCACTTCCTGCGATGATGAGGTGGTGACTGCCGAGCAGCGACGTCTGCGCCTCCCTCCCTTCTACATCGCGCAAGGAATTGCCATGGCGTCGCTTGCTGCGGTCATCACCCTCCTTGGCGATATCCGCGACGAGTTTGGACTATCCGAGACGCAACTCGGTCTGGTTGTGGGCGCCGGCTTCTTTGCTGCGTTCGTGGCCCAGCTCACCCTTGGTCGACTGGCCGACAAGGGATACGCGCCAGCGATGATTCGCTACGGGCTCGTCGGCACTGCGATCTGCATGATCGGGTTTGCCTTTGGCAGCACGTTTTGGGAGTTCATGTTCTGGCGGGCCTTGCTCGGGTTTGCCGTCGGCGTGGCGCAGCCAGCCATCCGGCGGACCGTAATTCTCGCCGAACCCAAGCACACGGGTCGCAACATTGGTCGACTCGGCGTCGCCGAGGTTCTCGGATTTGGTTTGGGTCCGGCAGTCGCCGGTGTTCTGGCCGAGGTGGGTTCATTTGATCTTCCGTTCTACGTCATTGCCGTCGTGATCATCGTGACGCTTCTGGGAATTGGCCATCTCGATAGCGACGAAGGAGCGCAGAGCATCGACGATCGCAGCGCGCTCCTTCTTCTGCGCGATCGGAGATTGGTTGGAACGCTGATCATTGTGACCAGTCAATTTCTGCTGATCGGCTCGTATGAAGCGGTATGGGCGGTCATGGCAACCGACCTCGGAGCCGAGACCTGGGAGATCGGTCTTAGCTTTACGGTGTTCGGGATCCCCCTGGCCCTCTTCGCTACCCTTGGCGGCTCTTGGGCACAGCGCTCCGGCAATATCGCGATAGCCGCTGTGGGTCTGGGCGCAGCAGCGGTGCTGGCGATGCCCATCGCATTCATCAACTCCGTGTGGGGGGTCGTCGGGATGGCGTTCGTGGCTGCGATCGGTGCAGGAATCGGGTTTCCTGCCGGCCTCTACTTCTACTCCCAGACGGTCGTCGACGAACGGCAAGCCGCGGCCCAGGGTGTCCTCGGTGCCACGGAGGTGCTCTTCGGTGGAGTCGCCGCCGTTCTCGCCGCATGGCTGTACGACGCGCAAGACCAGATTGCGGTCTGGCTGATCATGCCGATGATCACGATCATCTGCATCCTTGCCGGCGTGATTCTTCGCGAGGGCACCCGACACTCGCCACACGTGGGAGCGACGACGTAACGAGCGACCTTCGTCGTGCAACCATACGGTGCGGTATGGTTGGTGAATGGGACTCGTTGCGCCGGCCACACACCTGAGTGCTGAAGCGCAGGACTTCCTGCGCAACCCCCAGCCGCCACTTCCGGAACTCGACTACAGCGATATTGCTGCCGTGGAGGCATTTCGGGAGGAGCTACACCCGGCCTGGGCCGCGATGAACGACGACCTGAGCGGCTCATGGGTGAGCCGGACAGAAACCGTCGCAGGCGTGGATGTCCTGCGGTTTGCCGAGACCGAGGATCAGCTCGACAATGACCAGATCATCGTGCACCTGCACGGCGGTTCGTACATCTTCGGATCGCCCATGACGAATGCCTCCCTCATCGTACCCATGGCACAGCGAACCGGCCTGCCCGTGATCTCAGTCGACTATCGGCTCGCACCCGAACACAAATGCCCAGCCGCCACTGAGGACGCAGTTGCAGTTCACGCCGCAATTGCCGAGAGCCACGAGATCGTCGGGCTGTATGGCGAATCTGCTGGCGGTGGCCTGGCGTTGGCCACGGCGGTCGCTCTGCGCGACGCCGGGCACCGGTTGCCCAACCGACTCGGTCTGCTGTCGCCGTGGGTCGATCTCACGTGTTCGGGCGACACGTACCGCACGATGCTCCACGTCGACCCCGACTTCGGCAACCCAAACGACCCGCCGGCCATGGCGGCCGCCTACGCCGACGACGGCGTGGACAGCCCACAGGCGTCACCGCTGTTCGCCGATCTCTCGGGCCTGCCACCGTCGTTGATCCAGGGCGGCGGCCGAGAGGTGCTGTTGTCCGACTCCTGCCGACTGGATGCCGCGCTCCGAGCGGCGGGAGTGTCCTCGACGCTCGACGTGTGGGACGGACTGTGGCATGTCTGGCAGCTCTTCCCGACAATCCCTGAATCCGGCCTTGCGTTCGACGAGCTCTCGGCGTTCTTCATGGAGGACTGACATGGATCTGAACGGAAAGACCGCAGTCATCACCGGCGCCGCCGGTGGAATCGGATTGGGCATAGCCCGCGCGTGCCTGAAGAAGGGCATGCAGATCGTCATTGCTGACCTCGACGCCGGACGCGTTGCCGAGACCGCGGCCCAGCTTCGCGACACCGGCGGCGACGTCACACACATCGGGTGCGACGTGCGGTCGATCGAGCAGGTTCAGCAGCTGCGGGCTGAAGCGGTGGCGGCGTATGGCGGCGTCGATCTTGTCTGCAATAACGCCGGCGTCGGCCTCTCCCGACCAATCGCCGAGACCACCGCAGCCGATTGGGAGCTTCTTATCGATGTCAACATCCGCGGCGTTGTCAACGGCATCCAGACCTTCCTGCCGCTCATGATCGAACAGCGGAGTGGGCATATCAACGCGACGAGTTCCATGTCCGGCCTCGTCGGTGACCCCGGGTTGGTTGTGTACAACGCGACCAAATTCGCCGTCACGGGAATGATGGAGGCGCTGGCACAGGAGTTGGCGGTCGAACACCCGAATCTCTCCGCCTCCGTCCTCTGCCCCGGCCCGGTTGCGACCGACCTGATGTCCACGTCCGAGAAACAGCTGGCCGACGCCGGCTCAGGAGCGACAAGCAATGAGGCCATCGCGGCCTACCTTGCCGCCGGGCTTTCTCCGGACGACGTCGGACAGATTTGCATCGACGGCATTCGCAACGGTCGATTCTGGCTTCTGACCCATCCCGAGCTCACCTGGGAGATCATGGATCCGCGCTACGCAGCCATGAAGAATGGTCAGCTCTACTCGCACTCCGAAGCGTGGACGGACCAGCGATGAGCCCCACCAAGAAGCGACTGAGCCGCGACGACTGGACCGAGGCCGCGCTCGATGCGATGGCCGATCAGGGTGCAGCTGGCATCAACGTGGAGGAGCTTGCGCGGACGCTCGGCACCACCAAAGGCAGCTTCTATCACCACTTCGAGAACCGACGAGCTCTTCTCGATGCAGCGCTCGAGCGGTGGGAAGCGTTGATACGCGCGGATATCGAAGCCGCGTCTGACGTAGTCGACCCGACCGATCGCCTGATCGAGCTCGCGCTCAGCGGCGCCACGGCAAAGCTGAACGGCTTCGTCGACCTGGCGCTTGCCGCCAGCATGGATGACCCGTCGGTCGCAGCCAGCGTGAAACGCGCCAACGAGGAGCGGCTTCAGGCTCTCGACTCGGTCTTCGCTGACTTGGGCGTCAAGTCAGCCGAACAGCGGACGCATTCGATTCAGGCACTGGCGTCCTATCTCGGACTCTTCCAGCTGCAGCACATGACGGGCGAGCGCTTCTCCGGCGAGCAGCTGCGCGATCTGGTCGTTCGAACGGCCACCGCTGCCATCGACTGACTCAGCTCAGCGCACTGACGTCGTCGCCAAAACCGTCGTCGAAACTGGTCATCCATTTGCCGCTCGCGTGGATGTTGGAGAACAACCACTCGCCTTCGACCCGTCGGTACTTCTCGACGTAGCGACCGGTGGCCCACAACATGACCTCACGGCCATCGACCCGTTGCATGGACATGAGCAGTGCCTGCCACCGCCCGGTGGCAGTGTCTCCATCTACCTCGATAAGCGGTGTGGTCGCGTAATGCGTCGACCAGACGCAGAACTCCGGGTATTCCTCGTTCCACTTGGTGATCGCAGGCCGACCGTCGAGGTGGTCGAGCGGTTCTTCGATGAAGACGGCGTCCTCGGTGAATAGCGTCGGAAACAGCTCGTACTTCTCGGGATCGTCGCAATACCAGCAGTACTTGGCCTTCAGGACCTTGATCGCCTCGATGTCGACCAGACGCTGCACAGCTGGGTCATTCATTCGAAGATCCCTCCGTCGTCATGGATCGGTTCGCCGAGCGCCGCCTCGGCCAGCTGCACGCTCATACCCGCGCCCATCCCGCCGTCGATCGCGAGCGAGTGTCCGTTGATCATCGCTGCCTCGTCCGATGCGAGAAAGTGGATTGCAGCCGCGATTTCGTCGGCCGTGGCCAATCTCTTCACGTGCTGGTTCGCCAGCGATTGTGTGCGAACCGCCCAGTGATCGTTCTCGGGGGCGTCGCCGATCATCGGTGTAGAGACACCGGTCGGGCACACACAGTTCACTCGAATTCCTTTCGGCCCGAGCTCGATCGCCGCGTTCTTGGTGAGTCCGACAACGGCAAACTTCGAGGATCCATACCCACTGATGCCCGGAAAGCCGACCAGCCCTCCCATCGACGCCGTGTTGATGATCGTGCCCCCGGCGCCCATCACCCCACCGGCGGCCTTGATGCCATGCAGGACGCCAATCAGGTTGACCTCGAACATCGCCCGGAGATCGTCCATGGAGTCGGAAAGCACGCCCCGACCCGGTCCGAGCACCCCGGCGTTGTTCATCATGATGTCGAGACGGCCGTGCTGTTCGAGTGTTTTGGTGACCAGCGAGTCGACCGCTCTCTCGTCGGTGACGTCACACTGCACGTAGGAGGCCTGGAGATCGGCCGCGGCGCTGGAACCATCGGCGATATCGGCCATGACGACGACGGCGCCTGCGGCGGTGAACCGCTGCGCCGTGGCCAGGCCAATTCCCGATGCAGCTCCTGTGATGACCGCGACCTTGTTGTCCAACCTGAACATCTTCGACCTCTCCCGAGAATCCGACTCGACCTCGATGCAACCATACGCTAGCGTATGGTTCGTGATGGAGCGAACTGACCGATCTGATCGATGGCTGGTAGTCGGGGCTGGCCCCTGCGGGCTCTCCGTGTCCCTGGCGCTGAGAACCGCAGGCATCGCGTTCGATGCAGTGGAGGCCGGCGACAGGGTCGGTGGCCTCTGGAACATGGACAACCCGGGCTCGGCCATCTATGAATCCGCCCACTTCATCTCGTCGTCGGCCCGATCGGGTTGGGCTGACCTCCCGATGCCCGACCACTACCCCGACTACCCGCGCTGGTTCGAGATCCGCGACTACATCCACGCGTGGGTCGCTCACCATGACCTGAGTCCGCACTACGAGTTCAACACCCGTGTCGAAGACGCTCGACCGATCGAGACGGAGACGGGCGAGTGCTGGGACGTCGACCTCTCCACCGGTGAGCATCGCCGATATCGGGGCGTTATAGCGTGTCCCGGCTTCCAACGGGTGTCCCACACGCCCACCTATCCCGGCGAGTTCACCGGGGAGGCCCGACACAGTCAGAGCTACAAAAGTGCAGATGAATTCCGCAACAAGCGCGTCATGGTGGTCGGTGCCGGCAACTCCGCAGTGGACATTGCTGTCGACGCCGCGGTCGCCGGCGAGCACGCGATTATCTCAACCCGTCGCGGGTACTGGTTCTTTCCCAAACTCATTGGTGGTGTGCCGTTCGACTGTTTCGGAATCAACACCGTGTCCAGCCAAGAACGCCTCCAGTCATTTCTGGAACTCGTTGTCGGCGATCCGAGCCGCATCGGTTTCGGGACGCCTGACCATGCTCCGCTGGAGCACCATCCCATCCTCAACGATCAGGTCCTTCACCACATGTCCCATGGCGACCTCGTCGCCCGACCGGAAATCGAACGATTCGACGGCAACACGGTGCACTTCACCGACGGGAGCAGTGAAGAGCTCGACCTGATCATCTGGGCCACCGGCTACAAGGACAAGGTCCCGTTCGTCGACGACGAGCACTGCCACATCTCCTCCGTGGACGAGGAGAACGATCTGTTCCTGTGGATGTTCCACCGCCGGCACCCACAGCTGATGGTGCTTGGTCCGGCCAACCTCGCCGCGGGCGGTTATTGGGGTATCGCCGCCGCGGCCGACATGATCGCCAACCACATCCTCGATCAAACGAACGATCCCGACCGCTGGAAACGATTCCGCGACGTCATCGAAGGTCCCGAGCCCGATCTGACCGGCGGCTACGACTACTACCAGAAGCCCGGCCACCTCAACTACGTCAACGCCGCCGCCCTTGAGGAATACTCCGAGGCGCTGTCCGAGGAGTTCGACTTCGAACCCTTTGCCATGCCGAAGGACTTCCAGCCGCCCGAGGTGATCGACATCGACGAGTGGCTCGACCAGCCGGCCGCAGTGGAGATGCCATCCCACGGCTCTCTGACAC